>JACREB010000062.1 GCA_016218475.1 Nitrosomonadales bacterium
TGGCTATTCCCGCCCCGGATGCTTCGCAACGCCGTGTCATAGCCACCACCCTACGGATGCTATTTAACGCGTTGATAATAATATATAAACACAAAATTCTTGTCATTTTTTGACATCATTTGACTGATAAGTGACTAATGTGCAATAAAAAAGGTCAGCGGATAACCGTTGACCTTCTTCAATTGGTGGAGGCGGCGGGAATTGAACCCGCGTCCGCAAGTCCTCTACAGGTAGTTCTACATACTTAGCCTGGCTGTTTGATTTAATCCCGTACACGCCAACCGGCGGGCTGGTAAAGGACGAGTCACCTTGTTTTTAGCTCCGGTCAAAGTGGCCCTGACCGGCACGATTCCATGTAATTTACCTCACTCATCTCGGCCTTGCCCGCTCTTGCGAACGGACAAAACGTCGAGCCCCTCCATGGACAGCAGGGTGTGAGGTTCAGCCGACTAAGCGGCTAAAGCGTAGTTTTCGTCGTTTGCGACTAGTTTTTTCCAGCTGATTTACGAGGTGGCGGGTCCTCGGTATGCCCTACACTGCTTTGTAACCCACGTCGAAGCCAAGTCGCCCCCTGTGGTGATGCTGTAAAACGGTACAGATTGTAGCAGAGTCAGAGGGTGAGATAGTCGAGAAGTTCCGTTGGAATATCGATAATGCCGTGCGCGCCCCAACTGTCGAGCCGGGCATCGGCGCTGATGTAGCCGTAGCGGGCGATGATGCCGCGCATCGCGGCGGCATTGGCGGCCTGCATGTCGCGCAAGTCGTCGCCGAGATACAGGCATTGCGTCGGCGCTATTCCCATGAGCTCGCAGGCTTTGAGCATCGGCTCGGGGTGCGGCTTGGCGTGCGCGCAGGTGTCGCCGCTGACCAGGCAGGCGGCGCGTTCCGCATAGCCCAGCGCCTGCATCAGCGGCACGGTGTAGCGCTGCGGCTTGTTGGTGACGATGCCCCATCTGATTCCGCGCTGCTCCAGCGCGGCGACCAGTTCCGCCATGCCGGGGAACAGCCGGGTATGCACGCAGATGTTGCTTTCGTAATAGTCGAGGAAGATGTCGCGCAGCACGTCGTAATCCGGCGCATCAGGTTCAATGCCGAAGCCAAGCTTGAGCAGGCCGCGCGAGCCGTGCGAGGCCTGCGGCCTGACGATGTCCGGCGGCAGCGGCGGCAATTGGCGCGAGGCGCGGGCGTGGTTGAGCGCGGCGGCGAGGTCGGGTGCGGTGTCGGCGAAAGTGCCGTCGAGGTCGAACAGGATGGCTTTAACAGAAGACAGAGGACAGAAGACAGAGGACAGAAGACAGAGGACAGAAGACAGAGGACAGAAGACAGAGGACAGAAGACAGAGGACAGAGGACAGAGATCCTGTTGCCGCTACGCGGCAATCTTCTAATAAAGGCGTGGCACAGCCACTCAACATTCTGTCATCTGTCATCTGTCATCTGTCTTCTGTCTTCTGTCCTCTGTCTTCTGTCATCTGTCCTCTGTCCTCTGTCCTCTGATCGCGACAAGCGATCATGTAGTTCACGTCCGTATTGCTGCCCAATGAATAAACCTTGCTGAGGGGGTTGTAGCTCATGCCGGTGATATCTATCAGGCTCAGGCCCGCGTTCCGGCATGATTGCGCGAGCTCGGAGGGTTTGATGAAGTTGTCGTGGTCATGCATGCCGTGCGGCAACAAATTCAGTATGTACTCTCCGCCGATAATGGCAACCAAATAGGATTTCAAGTTGCGGTTGAGCGTGGAAAAGAACACCCAGCCGCCCGGTTTGACCAGTTTCGCGCAAGCCGCAACTATGCTTTGCGGGTCGGGCACATGTTCGAGCAATTCCATGCAGGTGATGACATCGTAGTGTCCGGGTTGCTCGGCGGCCAACTCTTCCACGGCTATCTTGCGGTAATTGACCCGTTTTCCGCTTTCCAGCAGATGCAGTTTGGCGATTTGCAGGGTCTTGTCGGACATATCTATGCCGCTGACATCGGCATTCAATCCGGCCATGCTTTCCGACAGGATGCCGCCGCCGCAACCGACATCCAGCACAATTTTTTCGGCGAGGCTGGCGTGGCGGTCGATGTAGCCCAGGCGTAGCGGGTTTATATCGTGCAGCACCTTGAACTCGCTGTTCGTATCCCACCACTTGTAGGCCAGTTGTGAGAATTTTTCCAGTTCGATGGGATCGGCGTTGGTCATGGCATAAGCACTGGTTAGCGAGGTGCTGACTTTAACAAAACTTGCCGCTGCCGCCAAATATTATTACCCGCCTGCGGGTGGCTCAGGGCAGCACCGCTGTGCTAAAATGCGCGCTTTGTTAAACGTCGATAGACCTAGGTCGAAGCATAATTCATGGAACAGAAATTCGCCAAAGAAACCCTGCCGGTCAGCCTCGAAGAAGAAATGCGCAAGTCCTATCTGGACTACGCGATGAGCGTCATTGTCGGGCGCGCTCTGCCGGATGTGCGCGACGGCCTCAAACCCGTGCATCGCCGCGTGCTTTTCGCGATGCACGAGCTGTCGAACGACTGGAACAAAGCCTATAAGAAATCGGCGCGTATCGTCGGCGACGTGATCGGTAAATACCACCCGCACGGCGATACGGCGGTGTACGACACCATCGTGCGCATGGCGCAGGATTTCTCATTGCGCTACACGCTGGTGGACGGGCAGGGCAACTTCGGCTCGGTGGACGGCGACAACGCGGCGGCGATGCGTTACACCGAAATCCGCATGGCGAAAATCGCCCATGAATTGCTGGCCGACCTGGACAAGGAAACGGTCGATTTCGGGCCGAACTACGATGGCTCAGAGCATGAGCCGCTGGTGTTCCCGGCGCGCTTCCCCAACCTGCTGGTGAACGGCTCGTCCGGTATCGCGGTCGGGATGGCGACCAACATCCCGCCGCACAACCTGAACGAAGTGGTGGATGCCTGTCTCGCGCTGCTGAAAAACCCCGATCTGGATATCGAGCAACTGATCGAATACGTGCCCGCGCCGGATTTTCCGACTGCTGGTTTCATCTATGGCTTGGCAGGCGTGAAGGAAGGCTACCGTACCGGGCGCGGCCGCGTGGTGATGCGCGCGCGCTGCCACTTCGAGGATATCGGCAAGGGCGAGCGCCAGGCCATCATCATCGACGAGCTGCCGTACCAGGTGAACAAGGCCAACCTGCTGTCCAAGATCGGCGAAATGGTGCGCGAAAAGCGCCTCGAAGGCATCTCGGAAATTCGCGACGAGTCGGACAAGTCCGGCATGCGCGCGGTGATCGAGTTGAAGCGCGGCGAGAACGCCGACGTGATCCTCAACAAGCTGTACAAGGATACCCAGTTGCAGGACAGTTTCGGCATCAACATGGTCGCGATCATCGACGGCCAGCCCAAGTTGCTCAATCTCAAGCAGGTGATCGACGCGTTCCTGCGCCATCGCCGCGAAGTCGTCACGCGCCGCACCATTTTCGAATTGCGCAAGGCGCGCGAACGCGGCCATATCCTCGAAGGTCTGGCGGTGGCGTTGTCCAA
>JACREB010000063.1 GCA_016218475.1 Nitrosomonadales bacterium
ACCTGGACACGCCGAGAGTCATCACCGATACAGCAGGCAACACGGTCTGGAGTTGGAGTAACGATGATCCGTTCGGGAACAATGTGCCGAATGAAAATCCGGCAGGTCTCGGTACGTTCAAGTTTGATTTGAGATTCCCCGGTCAGGTGGCGGACAAAGAAACCAACACGTTCTACAACTTCTTGCGCGATGCTTACGATCCGGCACTTGGCAGATATACGCAGTTCGATCCGATTGGGTTGACTGGCGGCATTAACGGATACACCTATGCTTTCAATACCCCAATAATTGCAATTGATCCGACGGGTCTGTATTGCATTTTCTCGGATGGGGTAATCATAAAACTTACGCCAACATCAACAACACGCAAAATGGTTGAGCGCGAATGGGAGACTTTGCTGGCGGTGCCAGTACCTTCTCCGAACGTCCCATCCCCTAGCATGGGCTTTCCGTGGCCCGGCATGGAGCTAATGTGGCAGGTTACGAAACATCAATCAGGCTATCTGGAGCGACTGTTTAAATCCACCATGGGGGGTATATGGCGGTGTTATGACGACTGCGGGAAGATGACTTTCCAGGGGTGGGGAACAAAGGAAGGTCCAGACCAGTGGCAAAAGGATGGAAATTTCGAAGATTCATCTCCAGGAAAGACACATCGCGGCGGCAGTCCCTCACCGGATGATTTGCCTCGCATACCTCAGCCTCGAATACCTCGCTAAATAGCAATGCTAGAAATGAAGCGGGTTTGGCTTAAATTTATTGGATAAGTAATTATGGCGCGATCATCTGTTCATGAAGTGACTCCACTAATAGCGATTCTTGTATTAGTTGCATTACTCTCTGGTTGCGAACCGAATGACCAGAAGGGGGCGGCTGTGTCGGAGTTGTCTAACTCTGATATTACTTCTTTGCTCTCGACTGCTGAGAATGGGAATAAAGATGCTCAATTCTCTCTAGCGGTAAAGTACCACCTTGGTAATGGAGTCGCGGCTGATCCTGCCAAGGCAGCCTTCTGGTATGAGAAAGCTGCCAACTCTGGACATCTTGGGGCAATGAATAATCTCGCAGCCCTTTACTATGATGGCAAGGGAGTTAAGCAAGATTTTAATAAGGCAATTGAGCTATATAAGAAAATATCCGAGGCTGGCGACATTAGCGGGACAGCCTCTCTTGCGGGTATGTATATGGATGGTAAAGGGGTGTCTCAGGACTATAACGAAGCACGGAGGCTCTACACTATTGCGGCTCAACGTGGATATGGACCTGCTCAAAATGCAATAGGAATGATGTATAAATTCGGATGGGGTGTTCCTCAAAATAATATTGAGGCATATGCATGGTGGATACTAGCCACAGGAAATGGGGATGCGGTTGCATCAGACAACATGAAAGAGTTAAGGGTAAAACTTGGTGTAGGGGATATTGCGCGGGCTGAGGAGCGCGCTAAACAACTGGCTGCATCAATCTCCCCAAATGACTTTAAGCTAACACGATAACGTATCGTGGCAAATAACCCGCATAAGTCGAAATCGCCAGCACCGTATGTAGATTACTAAACAGAAAAACCACCCCCAACCCGCCTTCGGCGGGTTGCTGCTAAAGAGAAGGGCCGCTGACGCGGCCCTTTGTTTTACCGGCTATCTGTTCTGAGCCAGCATACTCTCCAGCACCTCCATCACGACACGTTGCCGGGGTTTCGGCAACTGGCTGATGCGTTCCATATGCTGCTGCAGTTTCGATGCGGGGCCGCGCTTGCCGGTGCGCTGCGCATGTTGAGCGTGACCGACCAGGATATCGACGGGTGTCATGAACAGCGTAGCCAGCAAGGGGAGTGTTGACGCGGGTACGCGAATGAAAGGGAAGCACGGGGTCAAGTCTAGCTATGTAGCATTGGTTCTATCTCTTCTCTCTTCTTCTAAAAACAAAAAAGCCACCCGCCTCCGGTAACCCGGCGCGAGTGGCTTCTTTTTAGCCGCTATTTTTTAGCCGTCTTTCTTCGGTTTCTCCTCGCCGGTGATAAACCCGATAGGCCGTTTCTTCTGAGTCTCCGGCGGCGTCATCAACTCACGGATGGCATCGAACACCTGCTTGAGTTGGGCGCGCGTGTTGCGCGCGAATTGATCGTGTTGCAAGGCCATCATGTCGGTCTTCTCTTCCAGCGCGTCGAGTTGTTTGGCCAGATCGTGGTGCGTCATGGCCAGCTCGCGCAGCTTCACGAACGCCCGCATGATCGCGATATTGACCTGCACGGCCTGCGGGCTGCCCAGCACCGAAGACAACATCGCCACGCCCTGTTCTGTGAAGGCATAGGGCGCGGTGCGCCGACCGCCCCAGCGCAATGTTTCCAGAGCCTCCGAACTTGAGGTCACAGATTGTGACCTCAAGACGTTAAACTCCTGATTGGTAAGCTGGAACATGAAATCGTCCGGGAACCGTTCCAGGTTGCGCTTGACCGCTTGCAGCAATACCTTGGTTTCCACGCCGTAGAGCGCGGCCAGATCGGCATCCAGCAAAACCTTCTGTTCGCGCAGCAACAGGATGCGGTGCGTGATCGTTTCCAGCGGCAACAGGGAAGATTTGCTCATTTGGCGGCCTGCTTGTTGTGCGCCTTGCGCTTGAGCTGTCCGCGCTCGATGAACGCGTCGAGCAATTGCAGCACCTGGCGTTTCTCTCCCGCCTCCATCTTCTCGATCTGCTGCAAACGCCGTTGCAGGCGGCTATCGTTGGGCTTGGATAACTTCTTGGGCGGTGTTGCACCGAGTAACGCCTCGATGGTTACGCCCAGCGCCTGGGCCAAACCCGGCAGCAAATTGCTGGGCGGGTGATCGGTTTCGCCTTCGTAGTACGCGATCATCCGGCGCGTTATCCCCAACTCGTTGGCGAGTTCTGTTTGCGTGAAACCGGCGGCTTTGCGCAACTCCACCAGTCGCGCGCCGAAATCCGGCAGAGCCGCATTTGTTCTCTTGGGCATGGACATCTTCCAAAGTGCAAGTTGATGCCCAAAATTGTAACGCCGGTTTTTTAACATGCCGTGCCCGCCCTCCAAAGTGCTTGACTTCAAATGTCCGAACATCGTACATTGCAATGCACCGAATATCAACCGCGTTTTAGCGAAAAATAATTTGCCGAAAGGGGTTGACAGGTTTTTTACGAAAGGCGGATTTATGGCACGGATACCGGAAAACGAAATCGAGCGGCTAAAGAGTGAAGTCAGCATCGAGCGCCTGATCGAGGGCAGCGGTATCGCACTCAAGAAGAGCGGCAAGGATTTAACCGGCAAGTGTCCGTTCCACGAAGACGACACCGCCAGCCTGGTGGTCACGCCCGCAAAAAATCTCTGGCACTGCTTCGGCTGCGGCGCTGCCGGTGGCCCGATTGATTGGGTCATGCGCAAAAACGGCGTCAGCTTCCGCCATGCTGTTGAACTCCTGCGCGATGGCGTTTCTTCTTTAGCCGCTGGGTCTGGCGCTGTGAAGCGCACCACGGTGCGCGCCCTCGATGCACCGGTGGCGCTCGATGCAGACGATCAAGCCTTGCTCGATCAGGTCATCGGTTACTACCACGAGACATTAAAAACCAGCCCCGAGGCGCTGGCCTATCTCAAGTCTCGCGGCATCGATTCGACAGAAGCCATCGAGCATTTTAAGTTGGGCTTCGCCAACCGCACATTGGGATTGCGCCTGCCACAAAAGAACCGCGTCGCCGGTAGCGAGATCAGAACCCGTCTACAAAAAATCGGCATCTACCGCGAGTCCGGCCACGAACACTTCAACGGCTCGCTGATCGTGCCGGTGCTGGACGAGCAGGGCAACGTGCAGGAAGTCTATGGCCGCAAGTTGCTGGACAATCTACGCGCAGGCACACCGAAGCACCTGTACCTTCCCGTGCGCGCTGGTGGCCGTGGCGTGTTCAATGTGCAGGCACTGCAAGCGAACAAAGAAATCATCCTGTGCGAAGCACTGATCGACGCGCTCACGTTCTGGTGTGCGGGGTATCGCAACGTCACCAGCGCTTACGGCATCGAGGGTTTTACCGACGATCATCTTGCCGCGTTCAAGCGCTACGGCACACAGCGTGTGCTGATCGCCTACGACCGCGACGAGCCGGGCGAACGGGGTGCAGCCAAGGTGTCCGAACTGCTGATGGCTGCTGGCATCGAGTGTTTCCGCATCCAGTTCCCGAAAGGGATGGATGCGAACGAATACGCCTTGAAGGTCACGCCTGCGGCGAAGTCATTGGGTGTGGTCATCCGCAAAGCGCAATGGCTCGGCAATGGCAAACCGCCTGTGCAGCCCAATAGCGCACCGCGTACTGTTGCCCTGGAAGCAGCACCAGTGCTTGCTTCCGAGCCATCTTCTTTAGCCGCCGCACCTGCGGCTAAAGAAGAAACTCCACCGCTGCCCGCGAGTCCGATGCCAGCGACCGCGCAAGACGACGTGCCGTGCATCGTCACCGGCAACGAAGTCACGCTCACCCTGGGCGACCGCCGCTACCGTGTGCGCGGCCTCGCTAAAAATCTCTCGTTCGAGCTGCTCAAGGTGAACTTGCTGGTATCTGTCGGCGAAGCGTTTTACGTGGACACCCTGGACCTGTATGCGGCGCGGCAACGCGCTGGCTACATCACCCATGCCGCCATCGAATTGCAGGTCAAGGAAGACATCCTCAAGACCGACATGGGCCGCGTGCTGTTGCGGCTGGAAGCCTTGCAGCAAGCGGCCATCGACAAGGCATTGCAACCGGTGGAACCTGTCGCGGTGGACATGAGCGATGCCGAACGGCAGGCGGCACTCTCTTTGCTCAAATCTCCCGACCTGACAGCCCGCATCCTCGCCGACTTCGCGGCTTGCGGGTTGGTGGGCGAAGAGACCAACAAACTCGTCGGCTATCTCGCCGCCGTCAGCCGCAAGCTGGACAAACCGCTGGGTGTGGTGATCCAGTCATCGAGCGCCGCCGGTAAAAGTTCGCTGATGGATGCGGTGCTTGCCTTCGTGCCGGAGGAAGAGAAAGTGAAATACAGCGCCATGACCGGCCAGAGCCTGTTCTACATGGGCGAGACGAACCTCAAGCACAAGGCGCTGGCCATCGTCGAAGAAGAAGGCGCAAGCCGCGCATCCTATGCGCTCAAGCTGCTGCAATCGGAAGGCGAACTGACGATTGCCAGCACCGGCAAAGACCCGGTGTCCGGCAACCTCATCACGCAGCAATACCGCGTAGAAGGCCCGGTGGCGTTGCTGGTGACCACGACCGCGCACGACATCGACGAAGAGTTGATGAACCGCTGCCTGGTGTTGAGCGTGGACGAAGGCCGCGAACAGACGCGCGCCATCCACCAGTTGCAACGCGACCGGCGCACCCTCGAAGGACTGATTGCACGGCACGAGAAAGAAGCGCTGATTGCCCTGCACCAGAACGCGCAACGCCTGCTAAAACCGCTCTCCATACTCAACCCCTACGCGCAGTTCCTCACCTTCCCCGACCAGACCACCCGCCTGCGCCGCGACCATGAAAAATATCTCACCCTGATCGACGCCATCGCGTATTTGCACCAGCACCAGCGCGAGGTGAAGAGCGCGCAGCGCCTCGAGTACATCGAAGTTGAGCTTACCGACATCGAGCTGGCCAACCGCATCGCGCACGACGTGCTGGGGCGCAGCCTCGATGAATTGCCACCGCAGACGCGCAGGCTGTTGAAGCTGATCGATGGTTACGTGAGCGAACAATGCAAGGCGCAATCCATCAAGCGCAGCGACTTCCGCTTTAGCCGCCGCAGTTTGCGCGAGGCGATCACCTGGGGCGATACCCAACTGCGCCTGCACCTGGAGCGGCTGGTCGATCTGGAATACGTGCTGACGCACCGCGAAGGCGCGGGCGGCAAATACGTGTATGAGCTGGTATATGCTGTGGCCGACGACTCGCGCGCGCAGGTTGCCGGCATCATCGACGCGGACGCATTGCAGACGCTTTATACCGCTACGATGTCGAAGCCGCGGGGTTCACCCCCCGAAGTTGCGGGGCGTTCGCGGGGCGATAGCGGCCCGGTTGCGGGTATGTCGCGGGGTAATGAATCGCCCGCAAAGGCAAGCAGCATAAGCGTTCCAGACGACACCCCAGACGATGACGGCAAAACGCACCTCCTGAGGGGAAACACAAAAACTTCGTCGTACGCATCCCTCCCTTTGGCCGCCGCCGCGAGATAAGCCCATGCAAGGCCGCCAGCCCAAACGCTACTTCAAGAAACGCCGCGCACCGCACACGGAAACTGCGCCGCAACCCTGGGCGGGCAACCCACTGATGGGATACGTGCGCGCCTTCCTCGAATGGAGCGAAGTACACGGCTTCCGGCCGCAGGGCGTCCACCTGCGCGACAAGGCGTTGCAGCGTTTCGTGGCCTGGTGTGACGAGCGCGCCATCACCCGCCTGCCGGACATCACCTTGCCCATCCTGGAGCGCTACCAGCAGCACCTGTTCCACTATCGCCAGAAGAACGGCAAGCCCTTATCCTTCACCACCCAGCAACTCATGCTCGTGCCGCTCAAAGCCTTCTTCAAATGGGCCGCGCGCGAACGGCACATCCTCGGCAATCCCGCCTCCGAAATCCTTCTCCCCAAGAAACCCGCCAGCCTGCCGCGCTACGTGCTGAGCATTGCCCAGGTGGAAAGCGTCCTCAACGAAACCGACATCAGCCACCCCGGCGGCGTGCGCGACCGCGCCATGCTCGAAGTGCTGTACTCCACCGGCGTGCGCCGCACCGAGCTTGCGGGCCTCGGCGTGACCGACTGGAACCGTGGCGGCACGCTCACCGTGCGCCAGGGCAAGGGAGGCCGTGATCGCGTCGTGCCGGTGGGAGCACGCGCGGAGGCCTGGCTCACCCGCTATGTGGACGACGTGCGGCCGGAACTCGTGACACCGGCGAGCGGCGACACCCTGTTCCTGACCGACTACGGCGAAGCGTTCAACAAGAACCGGCTGGGCGATCTGGTGCGGCGCTATCTCGACTGGGCGGGCATCACCGCCCCCGGCTCCTGCCACCTGTTCCGCCATGCCTGCGCCACGCACATGCTGGAGAACGGCGCCGACGTGCGCTACATCCAGGTGCTGCTGGGACACGCGGACATCACCAGCACCGAGATCTACACCAAGGTCTCGATCACCAAACTGCGGGAGATCCACGCGGCCACGCATCCGGCGCGGCTGGAGCGCGCCAAAGGAAATCAGAACGGACGCGATCAAAACAGCGAGGATGGGACAGAGGTAGGCAGCGTTGCAGCGGACGCGCCAACAGCCGCGCGCCGCTGAACGTGATGCTCCGTGTACCGCTCCGTCACGGCGCTTGCAACAAAACCGCAAGCGCCGCGCCGTCGCTGGCGCACGGGTGGCGAAACGTGCATAGCTCCGTGGGCAGCGTGTTAACAGCTCACAGCAGGCATCGAGCCTGCTGTGAGCTGGCAGGCGCGAGGGTAAATCGCTGTGCGCTTTAACATAACAGGGCGTTATGCAAAGTGCGCCCCGTGTTCCAAGCCGCTCCCTGGCGGCAGCACACGGGGCGCACCGCTTCGCGCCCTGCGGGTTCGCATAACTCCTGTTATGTCTTGCGCCCTCGCGCCTGCGGTCTTGTCGCTGCGCGGCCTGTTTGTTTTATGCGGGGGCAGCTTCGCTACCCCCACACCCCCGGCTTTGTGCGGTCGCGCGTTCCGCGCCACCGCGTTTGTTCGATTGCCCCCGCCCGCCCCGTGCCGTCTGCTGCGCCCGGGCTTCAGCCGCTGCGCGTCTTCCGCTGCCGTGCTCGCAGCCAGCACCCCGTCCGCCCCGGTGGGGCTCCCCAAATCAAGAGCACGGCGAAAAACAAACCCGCGAAGAGTGGAGGAGGCTCCCGCTGTTTGCCCACGGAGTGTAGCGCCGTGCTCGCCGCGTCAAGGGTAAAGCTGCGCCGCTACGCGCCCTTGACCCGTCTGCGCGCGGCGCTGGCTGGAATGTGCAAACAGCGCTCGCGTCGAGGGCTGTATCAACCAAGGAGAAAATCATGAAACGCAAAAACAAACTCACCATCGAACTGCCCGCCGAGTTCATCGAGCTGTGCGAAGCCGATGGCGTAACGCCGGAGATCGTGTTGCGCGGCTTCATCGCAGACTTGGCCGGCATCATGAACTGGACTGCCGCACCGCGCGCGGACGGCTACAGCAGCAACGGATCGGACGAGCGCGACATGGCGCAGGCTTATTACGAGCGGGTCGGGTATCCGTACTGGAACAAGTAACAGCAGGGGCGGCGATGCCGCCCCTTCTATAGCTGCTTCGCAGCGCGGCTAAAGAAAAAAAGCCAACCCGTCTACAGGGAAAAAACCTCTTGCCTTCGCGCGTGCGCGTAAGCCAGAATGCGCCTCTAGAGAAAAAATTCCAAATTGCTGGAGGTGTGTCTTCTTCGATTCCGCGCAAACCCGCATCGCGTCTAGGCAAAACGCCTTCGTTTACGACGGGAGCGCGTCGGAGCCAACATACCTGGACACGCCGAGAGTCATCACCGA
>JACREB010000061.1 GCA_016218475.1 Nitrosomonadales bacterium
CGCGAGGAGAAAGTGGGCGAGCGCGACTGCTACGTGGTGAAGAGCACGCCGAAAGGCGCGGATTCTGACTTCGGCTACAAGTTTACCTGGGTGGACAAGGCCAATTTTTTGCCGCTCAAGGAAGAGCAATACGACAGGAAGAGCGCCCGTTACAAGCAGTTCACCGCCGATGAAATCGCCGATGTGAAGGGCACCCCCACAGTGGTCAAACGCACCATGAAAAATTTGCAGACCGGCCATCGCACCGAGGTCGCTTACCTCAAGTCTGACTATAACCTCGGCATTGAGGACAGTCTGTTCTCCGAACGCTTCCTGCGCCAGCCGCCGCGCAAATGGGTTGACTGATGCTGCGAACGATCTCGTTTTTTACGGTCTTTCTGCTTGCACCACTTGCGGCGAGTGCGGAGGTCACGCTCTCCGGCTTCATGCAGCAGAACACGGCCTTCAATACCGCCGGGCAAAATCCCGATGGTCGCCATTACAAGTGGCTGGAGGAACGCGCCCAGATCAAGCCCGACGCTACTGGCGATGCCTGGCGGCGACCCCGCTGAATTTGGCATAAGCGAAAATTCTCAATGGCCGCTTGCAGGAAGGCAATCAGCATGGGGGGCAAGGAGCTTTGTGCCAATAGTGGAATAGTGGAACTTGGAGAAGTATGAGAACATAAAACGGTGTAGCATATTGCGCTCTGCGCTTGCCTTGCGCCAAAGGTTTTCCCGATAAGGAGCGGTTCCATGGAAAAAAGAAAATCTGACAAATTGATTCCCGAGTACCAAACTGCAATCCGTTCAATGCGCGACGGCAAGTTTGGTCAGTCGGTTCCGGTTGACCTCAACGATAAAATTGGCCAACTGGGTCATGAACTGAATGATCTTGCCCGTGAACTTGAAAGAAAATTCGATGAATCGTCCAAGATGCGGGAAATTTCTGAAGAAATCATTGCCGGCCTGTTTCTCGATGATGTGTTGAACCGGGCATTTGACAGTTTTCATTCGGTCATTCCCTACAACCGGATGGGCTGTGCGCTGTTACACGATGAAAATAAGACAGCTACCGCATACTGGGCAAAGACGGATGCTCCCCAAGCCTGTCTAAAAGTCGGGCACACAGCGGCAATGGCCGGAAGCAGCTTGCAGCAAATCATTGAAACCGGCCAGCCGCGCATCCTGAACGACCTCGAAGCCTATCTTGCCGAGCATCCCGCATCGGCTTCCACCAAACTGATCGTTGAGGAAGGCATGAGATCAAACCTTACCTGCCCGCTCATTGCGGGGGGGGGTAAACCCGTGGGCTTCCTGTTCTTTTCAAGCAAGGAGAAAAACACCTACCGTGACATCCATCAGAACATCTTCTTGCAGATTGCCGGGCAGATTTCAATCTTGATCGAAAAAAGCCGGCTGTACCAGCAACTCTATGAACTCAACCAGAAACTCCTTTCGGCGCAGCACGAGTTGCAGCATAAGGCGACACACGATACGCTTACCGGGATCTATAAACCGTGGCGCAATAAGCGAACATCTGGAAGCCCAGCTTGCGCGCGCCAAGCGGCACAAACAGCCGCTCGGCGTTGTCATACTTGACGTGGATCATTTCAAGCAGGTCAATGATACTTACGGGCATCCTGCCGGCGACGCGGTGCTCAAGACAGTTGCCGCCAGGATGAAAGAATGCCTGCGCGAGTATGACTATATCGGGCGCTATGGCGGCGAGGAATTTATGGTGGTGCTTGGCGATGCCGACTATGAGACGGCGGTAAAAACTGCCGAGCGGTTAAATCAGGCCGTCGGGGGTGAAACAGTTGTATTTGGCGACAAACAGCTTGCCGTCACCATAAGTGCAGGCGTTGCTGTCGCTGAAAATTTCGCCGCGCTTAATCCAGACCAGATTGTCATGGCAGCCGATCAGGAACTCTACAAGGCCAAGGCAACCGGGCGCAACCGGGTTGAAGTTTGTCGGATTTAGCTATTCGTTTTGTACTGAGTGGTGAGCCAGTTACCTTCGAACCTTGAAGTTCTCCTATGTGTCGAGTGCTGCATGTCGTGACCGTCCGCTGTCGGGCAATGTAATTTGCCAGCCTGCTAAATTGGCTATATGGCATTTGTCATTTATAACAAGCTTATTGACGCCCTACGGCGCTACGCGATATTTAAGAAGGGGGTAAGACATGACTCGTAAAAAAACATCTCCGTCAGGTACGCAGGACGTAGTGGATCACATGTCAGCGCCGGGTCTGGTCAGCGACATTCGACGCCTGATCGAAGAGGCCAGGGCTGGGCTGGCCGCCACGGTCAATTCGGCTTTGACGCTGCTTCACTGGCGCATTGGTCAACGCATCCGCACCGAAGTGCTCAAGGGCGAACGCGCTGGCTACGGTGAGCAGATTGTCTCGACGCTGGCGAGACAATTGGAGGCAGAACACGGGCGCGGTTTCAGCACCCAGAACCTGCGCCACATGCTGCGCTTTGCCGAGGTGTTCGAGGCTGAGGAGATTGTCTACGCGCTGAGTAGACAATTGAGTTGGACGCATTTGCGCAGCCTGATATATATCGACGACCCGCTTAAACGCGAGTTTTATCTGGAGATGTGCCGAAGTGAAAGTTGGAGCACACGCACCCTGCAAGGCCGGTTGGATTCCATGTTGTTCGAGCGCACTGCCTTATCGCGCAAACCCGATGAGTTACTGACAATTGAACTCGCGGCTCTACGGGAGCAAGGCGAGTTGAGCCCAAATCTCGTGCTCAAAGATCCTTACATCCTCGATTTTCTTGGTCTGCAAGATCGCTATCTGGAAAAGGATTTGGAAGATGCCATCTTGCGCGAGCTGGAAAATTTCCTGCTGGAGCTGGGAGCGGGGTTCACTTTTGTCGCCCGCCAGAAGCGGTTGCAAATCGACAACGATGACTTCTACATCGACCTGCTGTTCTATAACCGCCGCCTCAAACGTCTAGTGGCCATTGAGCTGAAGCTCGGCGAATTCAAAGCGGCTGACAAAGGCCAGATGGAGCTCTACCTGCGCTGGCTCGCCAAGCATGAGCAAGAGCCAGACGAAGCGCCGCCGCTGGGTATTATTCTATGCACGGGCAAGAAGCGCGAACAGATCGAGCTTCTTGAACTGGATCAAACCGGCATCCATGTTGCCGAATATCTGACCGGCCTGCCGTCACGGCAACTGCTGGAGCAGAAGTTGCACGAGGCGGTGGCGCTGTCGAAAGCTCGGCTGGAAAATCGCGTGAACCCTGCCGAGGGTGAGGTGGAGGGTGATGCGTGATGTCGTGTAGCTGCCCAATAAGTCAGAAGCCATCTCACCAATTGAACTGGTCGCACTATGTCGAATTGCTCAAGCTGGACGACGATCTGGAGCGTAGTTTTTATGAGCAGCAAGCCATTGCCGAGCGCTGGTCTATGCCAGAGCTCAAGCGGCAAAAGGCCGCCGCGTTGTTTTTGCGTCTTGCTGCCAGCAAAGACAAGGCAGGCATCATGCAGCTCGCCAGGCAAGGCCAAATCGTTGCCCAGCCTGCCGACTTGCTGCGCGAGCCTTATGTATTCGAGCTCCTTAAAATAGGTTGACTAATGCTGCGAACGGTCACGCTCTCTGCGGTTCTTCTGCTGGTGCCGCCAGCGGCGCGGGCGGAGGCCACGCTCTCCGGCTTCCTGCAGCAGAATACGGCCTTCAACACCGCCGGGCAAAATCCCGATGGCCGCCATTACAAGTGGCTGGAGGAGCGCGCCCGGATCAAGCTCGACGCCACCGAAGGCGCCTGGCGGCTGCTGGCGAAGGGCGATCTGGCCTACGACCACCTCGGTCGCCAGGGGGAGAGTGAACTGCGCGAGGGCTACATCGACTATGCGGGAGGCAACTGGGATTTGCGCCTTGGCCGGCAGGTCATCACCTGGGGCTTGGGCGACCTGGTGTTCGTGAATGACTTCTTTCCCAAGGATCACGAGGCGCTGTTTGCCGGGCGACCGCTGGAATACCTCAAGCGCGGCGTGGATGCGGTGAAGCTGGGCGCCTATCCCGAGTTTGCTTCGTTCGAACTGGTGCTGTCACCGAATTTCCGCGAGAGCCGCACCCCGGATGCGCGCCGATTCGGGCTTTACGACCCGATGCCAGCGGTCGCCAATCGCGAAACCGTCAAGCCGGGGCAAGGGGACATCGGGTTGCGCGCTTACCGAGATGTAGCGGGCTATGATGCCGCACTCTACTTGTATCGCGGCTTCCAGCGCACGCCCTCGATGCGGTCGGATAACATGACAGCGACAACGAAGATCACGTATTTCTACCCCAAGCTTTCGATCTATGGTGCCAGCCTTTCCGGGCGTGCGGGCGAAGGGGTGCTGAGCCTGGAAGCAGCTTATTACGATTCGAGCGAGGATCGTGCGGGGAACGACTTTGCCGTGCCCAACTCGCAGACGCGGCTGCTTGCCGGCTACCAGATACAGCCGGCGGAGGACACCTCGCTCGGTTTTCAGTACTACGCCGAAGCCATGCATGACTACGGCGCCTACCGTGTTGCGCTGCCCACCGGATTTCCGGTCGACAAGCGCTGGAGCCATACTGTCACGGCGCGTCTGACGCAGCTATTTTTGCACCAGACGCTACGCCTTTCCGCTTATGCTTCGTACAACACAGGCAACGGCGACCACTTTGTAAACCCGGAACTACGCTATAGTTTCACCGACAGGGTATGGGGCGCGGTCGGCGCCAACTTCCTCGGCGGCAAGCCGTGGGGCCAGTTCGGGCAACTCTCGCGCGACGACAACGTGTATCTCCAAGCCCGTTACGAATTCTGACTTCGGCCATAAAGCGCAGAGGATGCATGACATGGTAAGTGACCGGGACAGTTTTGATTGGCGGGGTACGATAGCGGTGTAAATTATCGGATGTGAAACGGGTTATGCCGGGGATTAAACTTGGCGCTGGCTGCCTTGCCGAGCTGTTTTACCGGAGAACGAACGGCAAGCATTCACTGTTACAATTCGCGAGCTTTGCCGCAGCGCGGGGTTCAAATTCCGGGAGCATCAGTCTGACGAGGGTTGCGTTCCTGATCAGGGCGTAGTCCGGCTGTTTGCAGGGCAAATGGTTTCAGTAGGGCTTTTGACCCACCACGCCGAGGAACATGATGCACGCCGTTTTGCCCCTGTTACAGGTCACCGGATTTCCTGCGCTGTATCGCGGCCAGCTCGATACGCTACAGGTCAATCTGGGCTATAGATGCAATCAATCCTGTTTGCATTGTCACGTCAACGCCGGCCCAAACCGCAAGGAAACGATGAATGAGGAGATGCTGGAACTTGCCCTGCGGGTGTTGGCGGCGCGCCGGATCGGAACGCTCGACCTGACCGGCGGCGCGCCGGAGATGCATCACCAGTTTCGCGATCTGGTAGGCAAGGCAACCGCCTTGGGTGTGAAGGTAATTGACCGCTGCAACCTGACAGTCTTGTTCGAGCCGGGGCAGGATGGCCTGGCCGAATTTCTTGCGCGCCACAAGGTGGAGGTGGCGGCGTCGCTGCCGTGTTATTTATCGGAAAATGTCGACATGCAACGCGGAGAGGGCGTGTTCGATAAAAGCATCGCGGCGCTATTGCAGTTCAATGCGCTGGGCTATGGGCGCGAAGGCAGCGGCCTCACCTTGAATCTGGCCTACAACCCGCAAGGCCCTTCGCTTCCCCCGGATCAAATTGCGCTGCAGGCGGATTACAGGCGCGAATTGTCCGAACGATATGGCATCGTCTTCAATCAGTTGTTTGCGATTGCCAATATGCCCATCCAGCGTTTTGGCAGCACGCTGATTTCCAGGGGGCAATTCAACGATTACATGCGCCTGCTGAAGAAAAATTTCTCCACCGCAAATATCGCCAGCGTGATGTGCCGCAATCTGGTCAGCGCGGATTGGCAGGGCTATCTTTACGACTGCGATTTCAACCAGCAGCTCGGGCTGGCGTTGCCGGGCGAAGGCCGTCCGCACCTGCGCGACCTGCTGCATACCGATTTGCGGGGCAACCTTGTCAGTGTCGCCGATCACTGCCATGGCTGCACTGCAGGGCAGGGGAGCAGTTGCGGCGGCGCGCTGCACAAAGAGCTTGTCGCGAATAATTCAGGGCTGAATTATTCACGGACAAGTTCTGAGCGGGTGGCATGAAAAGAGCAATTCTTGCCTTGCTGGTTGTCGCGGCCATCGCGCTATTTTTTGGCATGGGCCTCGACCAATACCTGACGTTGGGTGCGCTCAAGGAAAGCCAGGGGAAATTCGCGGTCATGCTGGAGCAGTCACCCGTGCGGGTCACGCTGACAGCCTTTGTTCTGTATATTGTTGTTGTGGCGCTGTCCTTGCCGGGCGCTGCGATCATGGGGCTGGCAATGGGCGCCTTGTTCGGCCTCTGGTATGGCACGCTGCTGGTGTCTTTTGCGTCAACGATCGGTGCGACGCTGGCGTTCCTGACCTCGCGCTACCTGCTGCGCGATTTCGTGCAGCGTCGTTTCGGCGGCAAGCTGGAAGCGATCAACGGGGGCATGGCGAAGGATGGGGCGCTTTATCTTTTCATGCTGCGCCTCGTGCCGGCCTTTCCTTTTTTTCTGATCAACCTGCTGATGGGTTTGACCCAAATCCGCACGCGCACCTTCTACTGGGTCAGCCAGTTGGGCATGCTGGCCGGAACAATTGTGTATGTGAATGCGGGCACACAATTGGCGCGCATCGAAAGCCTGTCCGAAATTTCTTCGCCGGAAGTGCTGTTATCCTTCGCCTTGCTCGGCGTGTTTCCGTTGATCGCAAAGCGGATTGTCCGGGCGATGCAAAAGTGACGCGCCCATGCGACTCTCGATCATTATCCCGGTACTCGACGAAGCAGAAGGTTTGCAAGGCAGGCTTGAGCATCTTGTATCGCTATGCGGGCGCGACAGCGAGGTGATTATGGTCGATGGGGGAAGTGAGGATGGCTCGCCACAAGCGGCCTTGCGCGCGGGCGCGCAGGTGATTCGCGGCGGGCGCGGCCGGGCGCGGCAGATGAACGCGGGCGCGGCAGTCGCCCGGGGCGATGTTCTGTTATTTCTTCATGCCGACACTATATTGCCGCATACCGCGCGGCAAGCAATCGAGTCCGCCATCCGGCTTGGCGGAGGAGCACAGGAGCATGCATGGGGGCGTTTTGATGTGTGTATCGCAGGCCGCACATTCATGTTGCGTGTGATCGCCAGCATGATGAACTGGCGTTCGCGCCTTAGCGGAATCGCCACAGGCGATCAAGCCATGTTTATGACACGCCGCGCATTCGAATCGGCGGGCGGTTTCCCGGATCAGCCATTGATGGAGGATATCGAGTTGTCCAAGCGGTTGCTGGCGTTGTCCGGGCCGATTTGCCTGACGGACCGGGTAATCACTTCCGGGCGGCGTTGGGAGGAGCATGGAGTATGGAAGACGATATGGCTGATGTGGCGATTGCGCTGGCTATATTGGCGCGGTGTGCCCGCACGCGAACTGGCTGAATTATACCGATGACCCGGATAATTATTTTTGCCAAGGCGCCGCAGCCCGGCTTTGCAAAGACGCGGCTCATCCCTGCGCTCGGGCAAGACGGTGCGGCAAAATTGGCGCGGCAGATGCTGTTCAATACGCTGCACGAGGCAGTTGCCGCAGAGGCAGGGCAAGTTGAATTGTGTGTAACCCCTGATATCCATGAGGCTGCGTGGCGGGGAATACAACTGGCGGCGGGTATCGAAGTTTCCGGTCAAGGCGGCGGGGATCTGGGTGCGCGGCTTGCCCGCGCGGCGCGGCGCGGACTTGCGCACGGCGAACCGGTGCTGCTGATCGGCACAGACTGCGTCGAAATGAGCGCGCCGCTCCTGCGCTCGGCCGCAGCCGCGCTCGAACATAAAGATGCTGTCATTCATCCTGCGGCAGATGGCGGCTACGCCTTGCTGGGGCTTGCACGGTTTCATATGCTGTTGTTTGAGAATATGGCCTGGAGTTCGGACAGGGTGGCCTCCGAGACCATCGGCAGAATTGGCAAATTAGGCTGGTCGCTTGAAATGGGCGCACCATTGCACGACATTGACGGGCCGGGTGATCTGGGGCGTGTCCCGCCGAATTGGCTGTAGGCATGTTTGCAATGTATAGCCCTATCTGTGGGATGGTTTGTCGGCATATTCCATTTATTAAATTTTGCTTTGACAAGAAAAATTGTTATGCTATATTTGAACCTGTCGCTGTTATGCCATACATAAATTTGTTGCTAAACAGGAGCGGGATGTTGTAGGGTAACGCCTCCGGGAATCAATATTTGTTGGCATAACGAACAATATTAAATTGCGCTGCCAAGCCATTGGTTTGTGCATTACAAGAAAATATAAAAATAAAAAATAATAATTACATATCAATTTGTCTTTTTTGAATCCACAGAAACAAACTAGAAAGGAGTACGACATGAGACTGCTGGCAGTCACCGTTTCCCTTGGGGCGGCTTTACTGGTCATGACGACAGCACCCAGCTATGCGGCTGGCGGGGATGCAATTTTCAAGAAGAGCTGTTCTAACTGCCATTACACCGATGGCCCGGCAAAGGAAAAGACAATAGCAGACCAACTGGCGAAGAAGGGGCCTGAGTTGTGGTATGCGGGCAGCAAATTCAAGAAGGATTGGCTAACTGCATGGCTGCAGGCTCCAAAACCAATCCGTCCGATGAAATACAACTCGATAACTGACAAGAACCCTGGCGACCACCCCAAGATGTCGGCCGGAGATGCGGCTGCTGTCACGGATTTCCTGATGGGATTGAAATCAGCGGAAGTCAAGGCGGGCGTGATTAAAGCAGAGGTGTCCGTGAGGGGACGTAAAATCTTCACCAAGGATATGCCTTGCGGCGGATGCCACGAATATTCGACGAAGGATGGTTTGCTCGGTGGAAAGAGCGGACCCAGCCTGGCAGGATCCAGCAAGAGGCTGAACCCTGATTGGATTTACGCCTACCTGGCGAATATCAAGGTGTTCAAGCCGGTTCGGGATATGCCCGACTTTGGCAGCGTGCTTGGCCCGAAAGACATAGAGAACGTGGCGGCGTTTGTGGCTACTTTCGAGTAATGTGAACCAACGGAGGGATAAACTCATGTCGAGATTTGTATTAGTAACCACCATGGCGCTTGGTCTGGCCTTGAGTGCAGCGGGTTCGGCGCAGGCGGCAGACACGAAGCAACTGTTCGAGTTTTATTGCGCCCAGTGTCACGGTGTCAAGGGGGACGGCAAAGGCATCAACGTCGGGAAGGATTTCGCTACTGACCCGCGCAACTTCACCGATTCCGTAGAAATGGCAAAGCGCACCGATGACGATATCAAGACCGTGATCAAGGACGGCGGTCCTGCCATCAGTAAATCGCCATTGATGCCGCCTTGGGGCGCAACCTTGTCTGCGGCGCAAGTTGATGAGTTGCTGGCTTATATTCGGAAATTTGCTAAAAAATAGAGCGCGCAGCCCGAATGAAAGAGATACATAAGAAATATCTTGCTGATGGTGTTATTTTTTCCGGGTTGTTGGTGAATGTTGTCTTCATTTGCCTGATCACGTATTATTTCGTCTTATAGTTGGCAGGGTCAGCGTGGGGTGTCGCACCCTCTTGCTGGGGAGATTGTGCGTCAGCAGCAAGCTGAATCGTTGTGAGAAGGGTTGTGACATGAGCGCAGGTGAATGCAACACAGATGAATGCGGGGTAACGAAGTACCCTTGGGCGGGGCCGGCTTTTTTTACGTCGGTTCTGATTGGCTTGATCGTTTTTTTTGTGTGGTTCTTAAAGGCGTAATGACATGAAAGCTTATCTTTTGCCGTTTGCCGGTGCATTTGTTGTCTTTGTCCTCGTATTTTTTGCCCTGGATTTTTCCATGATGAAACTTCAGGGATTGACGCTGATATATCACCATTAAGGTACGCGCAGGCGTTCATAAACAGGAGTAGATCTTGCTAAAACGGAATATAAGAATAATCGGAGGAGCGTTTTTATTGGCAATTTTTGCCATGTTTACCCTTCCCGTTTTTATGCCTGCCGCAAGCGCATCCGAGGCGGCAGCACCCGCAGCGGCGGTTCCAGCGGCAGCTTCAGCTCCGGCACCTGCAGCGGCGGTTCCAGCGGCAGCTTCAGCTGCAGCAGCAGAGGCTCCAGCGACTGCACCGGCAGCAGCTAAAACGGTCGCTGTTCCGGACGCCAAGGCGGTAACGTACCCGCCCGCGCCAAAATTGACCGAGGCGGATTATCCGACCATCAAGGGCGTAAATTCCCGTATAGCGGTATGGCTTGTTGCGCAGTTGCACCTTTGGTTCGGGGCTTTTGTCGTGGCGGTGCCGATGTTTGTGTTTATCATCGAGGCTATCGGCATGGCGACCAGGGATGAACGCTATGACAACATGGCTTACGAGTTCATCAAGGTCAGCATCACCGCCTACTCTCTCACCGCGCTTCTGGGCGGTTTGCTATCCTTCAGCCTGGTTCTCTTCTATCCGGATCTGTTCAAGTATCTGTCCATGATTTTCAAGGACAGCATGTTCGCGTATGCGCTGTTGTTCTTCGCTGAAAGTGCTGCCCTGTATATCTACTATTACGGCTGGCATTGGCTTCAGGGCGGAAACAAGAAATGGGTACATCTGACCTTCGGGTTGTTGCTCAATGCGGTCGGATGCCTGCTGATGTTCCTGGCAAATTCATGGACGACCTTCATGATGAGCCCGGCGGCCGTGGATGCGGCGGGTGTGTTCAACGGGAATACATGGGCTGCGATCCACAATTTCCTGTGGAACCCGCTCAACATACACCGGGTGGTCGCCAATGTGGCGTATGGGGGCTCGGTGGTAGGCGCCTATGCGGCCTTCAAGTTCCTCAGCGCCAAGAACAAGGAAGAGCGCGCCCATTATGACTGGATGGGTTTTAACGCCAACTTTATCGCCATCTCCGCGCTGTTGCCGTTGCCTTTCGCCGGTTATTATCTCACCGCCGAATTGTATGCCTATAGCCAGCAGATGGGCATTACCCTGATGGGCGGCGTGTTTGCCTGGCTGTTCATCATCCAGGCGGTGCTGATCGGCGCCCTGTTCCTGTCGGCCAACTACTATCTCTGGTGCGGCATGGGGCGCAGCGAAGGCGCTTATCGCTACAATCCCAGGATCAAATACATCGCCATCGTCATCGTGGTCGCCTTCCTGGTGTGGTTTACGCCGCATACCCTGGTGCTCACCAATGCCGAACTCAAGAGTCTCGGCGGACCCTACCATCAGTATCTGGGGGTGTTGGGCATCATGCCGGCAAAAAATACGGCGGTGAACTTCTTGCTCGCGTTTACCTTCCTGAGTTTCATGTATTACCGGCGCGCCAATAAAATCGCCACCGTATCCTGGGCGACAACGGGCAACGCAATACAGATTGCGCTGTTCGCCGCAGGCCTCCTCAATATCGTAATATTGGGTGTCTATCACGGCTATTTCACCAATACGGTGTACAAGGTGGCGGCCTCCATACCGCAGGTTCTGACCACCTTGGTCATTATTGTTGCCAGCACGGTCATAGACGCGTTCATGTACAAGGGCGCGAAAGAAGTGGCGCCGATGCGCTGGGGACGCATGCCGGATCGCTCCCAATATGCATTGTTCCTGCTGGCGGTATCCTTCACCTGGCTCATGGGGCTGATGGGCTATGTGCGCTCCGGCATCCGGCAGCATTGGCATGTGTCGGGCATCTTCCGGGACAGTTCTCCCGATGCATTTACTCCGGGCTTGGGTTATGCGGCCAACATCGTGTCGATCGGGACTATCCTGTTCATGGCCATGGTCATTTTCGTCTTCTGGCTGAGCACGATCAGTGGCCGGCACGCTGTTGTTAAAGGGTATTGGAAGGAACAGGCATGATTAATTTTCTCAAGGTCTCCGTCTTCAGCCTGTTGATGGTAGGAGCATTTTGGGGGTTCTCCAATTTTGGAATTCCCCAGATCAAACCTGCTGATCCCCCGGGAGAGGCGAAAATAGATCTCAGCAACATGACCATGGAAAAGTTCATCGCACTGGGCGCGGATCTTTTCGAAAACAAAGGGGATTGCGCGCTGTGCCACACCGGTCGCCGGGCGCCGAAACTGAACAAGGTTGCCGCTAATGCTGATAAAGCCATGAAGGATCCTGCTTACAAAGGCACGGCCAAGACGGTCGAGGAATACCTTCGTGAGTCAATGTTGAAGCCATCGCTCTATGTGGTTCCGGGATTCGGCAAGAAGGGCACCAACGATACCGAAAGCCCCATGCCGGATATTATGGGCGCGAAAGTCGGTTTTAATGAAATCGAGGTTTTGGCTGCCATCGCCTATATTCAGGATTTGAGCGGCAGTGAAATAACGGTTCAAATCCCGAAGCCGGGAGCTGCCCCCAAAGCCCCGGAAGCTTCGAAGGCGGGAGATTGTAAAAAGTGACAACATTAAACAAATTGACCCTCGCCAAAGGCGTGGAAATACCTGAACCTGCCGCAGGCAAGATGCCCGGGATGTACGGTGAGCAATTGAAAGCGAAGGAGCTTGAGATGCTGGTGAATTACTTGGCAGGATTGAAATGACCATGACACAAAAAAGACGCATTCCCCGCTTGTTGCAGTTTGCCCTGATAGTGCTTGGGGTTTATTTCAGCTTCATTCTGGTTTTCGATGTGCTGCTGGGCCAGTTGGTACCCAAGAGCCTGCTCACCATGTATATGGTCTTCGTGGTGTCCGGGGTGGTTATGGTGTTCACCTTCACCGAAGAGAGCACGCAGGAACTGGTAGGCCCCATCAAGGCGCTGGTCGAGGATCCATCCAAGAAAATGCTGCGGAATGTGGTGTTTGCCATTGTTCCGTTGTTGGCGGGCTACTATACGTACTCAAGCATGGTGCCCAGCTTCGAAGCGCCGGTGGAACTGCGCACCATCCACCCTGCGCCGCCGGCCAAGTTCAAGGCATTTGGCAAGAGCTTTGACCTCACGGCCCTGGAGAATCCATTTCGCAAATACGAAAAGGAAGATCCGGCAAAGTTCAAGGAATTAGTCAAGGCTGGCGGGGATGTTTACATCAAGAACTGCCAGTACTGCCACGGCGATAAATTGGATGGCAGGGGTCCTTACGCATCGGGCCTGAATCCCACCCCCCTCAATTTCCAGGACGTGGGCACCATCGCACAATTGCAGGAATCCTTCCTGTTCTGGCGTATTGCTACCGGTGGTCCGGGTCTGCCTGCCGAGGCTGCCCCGTGGATTTCATCCATGCCTGTCTGGCAGAATTTCCTGACCGAGGATGAGATATGGGAAGTAATTCTGTTCTTGTATAACTATACCGGCAGACAACCAAGGTCGTGGGCACATGAATAATCCTCGTTTGGGAATAATAATGAGTTCTGTAAATAAACTGGCCATCCTAACCTTCTGTACCGCGTTATTGATGGCGGGGACGGCGGCAGCAAAACCCGGCACCGCCGCCAAGGGCAAGGAGATATACGACAAGCGTTGCGTTTGGTGCCACGGTGCGGAGGGCGACGGCGCGGGCGCGGCCCAAGACCGGCTCATGCCGCCGCCGCGTGACTTTACGTCCGGCAATTACAAGATCAGGACTTCCAATTTCGATGACATGGTGCCCAGCGATGACGACGTGTTTCGCATGATACGCGATGGCATGCCGGGTACCGCCATGCCGGGCTGGAGCAGCTTGCTGGCAGAACAGGATATGTGGGATCTGGCGGCTTACGTCAAGACCTTCGCCAAATACGATAAACCGCCCGGCAAACTGGTGGACTTCGGCACCCAGATCGCGAGTTCGGCCGAGAGCATCGAGAAGGGCAAGAAGCTGTTTGAAGAGGGTGACCGATGCGTGGAATGCCATGGCAAGAGCGGCAAGGGCAGCGCCAGCAAGCGGCTCAAGGGAGATGCCGGCGAGCGCACATGGCCGCGCAACCTGACCAAGCCGTGGACCTTCCGGGGCAGCAACGACCCCAAAGACATTTTCACGCGCATTTCCACCGGCATCGCCGGCACGGAGATGCCGTCCTTCGCGGATCCCAAGAGCAAGAAGAAGCTCAGTATCGAGGAGCGCTGGCACGTGGCCAACTATGTGGCGTCCCTGGCCAAGACCGACAAGCAAGTCAATGCGGAAAACACTGTTATCAAGGCGGATAAGGTGGAGGGCGAATTGCCCGGCACCCCGGATGATGCGCGCTGGGAAAAATCCACGCCGACCACTTTTTATCTGGTTCCCCAGATTATCGGAGAGGAGCGTTATTTCAAGCCTTCCAATGACACCATCTCGGTGCGCGCGCTGTATAGCGACAAGGCGGTTGCGATGTTGCTGGAATGGGATGATCGCACCAAGAGCATTCCCGGCGACGAAAACGCGGAAAAACTCGCCGATGCGCCAATTGAGGAAGACGGCGTCGCAATTCAACTGCCTGTCATCATTCCCAAGGAAATGCAAAAACCTTATTTCGGTATGGGCGATGCGTCAAATCCGGTGAATATCTGGCACTGGAAGAGCGGAACAAAGGATGGTGCGGAAAGCGTTAACATTCTCAACAGCAAAGGCTTCAAGGAGATCGAAAAACGCGATGCGGCCGGCGTCGGGCTCAAGGCAAAGGCGAGTTATAACGACGGCACATGGAAAGTGTTGGTAACACGCCCGCTCGCTACGTCTACTCCGGAAAAGGACATCCAGTTCGTCGAGGGTAAATTTATCCCCGTTGCCTTTGCGGCCTGGGACGGCAGCAATAACAGCGAAAAGGGTTCGAAGCACACCATGACTACCTGGTACTGGCTGTTCTTGAAACCGGCAACCGGATCCAAGCCTCTCATTACGGCGTTGGTGGTCGCGGGACTGTTTTTAGGCGGCCTGCTCTGGTGGGCGCGTAGCGCCAGAAAACCCGCTGGCTGACGCAGCCATTTCATAAGGACATACCGTGGAAGAGTATGGCAGGCAAGGCGTGAAGACCAGGCTATTGGGTTTTATCCTGATGGCGCTGGGGGTGCTGGATAGCTTGTTGACCTTGCGTGGCGGGGTGCCTGCTTATGAGTATCTGCTCCTCATTTTATTCGGGGCATGCGTATTCGCCATCGGTGCGGTTCGTGGCGGGCGGCGATCGCCCGCCGAAGCGGCAGAAGTGTAAGTTACAGGAACACCGAAGCCGGAATTACCCTGCCTGTCCCGGCAGGTGAAAATTTTTTCGTTCCCCTCTTGACGGTAGCGTTTACTTTAGGCATGATGCGACAAAATGCCGCAGATGCGACAAAATGACACGGTTTTACAAGCAAACATGGGGAAGTCATTTCCCTGATAAAAACAGAAGTATTTAGCTGGAAAAGAGGCTGCTGCCGTAATTGTTTCCTGGTTGACCCGCCGTAACGCCGTTTTGATCTTCCATCCGGGAGATGAGCGGGTCTGACGGTCAGCGTGTGATTGATCTGGTTTGGTTGCGATGGAATGTACAGTATCAAAGCGTTTCTTGATGAGGCGCATGCAGCAAGTGAGAGCAAGAGCAGTGTCCAAGAAAGTTCTGGGTTGAAGGTCGGCGTTGCATTACGCTATCCTATTATTAAGCAGTTGCGTATAAGGGGAGTAATAATGAAGAGCAAATACAAGTTTTTAGTGGTAAGCGCCCTATCGGCGAGTTGTTTGTTATCCGGGGTAGCCAACGCTGCGGATAAACCGGAGGTTATTCCAGGATGGCAGAATGCGGTTCCGGATGGCAAGGATACGCCGCTCCATGACCCGATGATCCTGTACTCGTCCGGCGGTGTGGACGGCAAGATGGCGATTATCGGTATTCCCAGTTTCAAGACCTATCGCCACGTTGATTGCGGTGTCGACACGCACGAAATTTCATTCGGCGGAAGCAACAAGGGCAACAAGAACGGAACGCCGGACGGCAAATACGTTTACCTGAACGACAAGGGCGCCAACACGGTTTGCGAGTTCGATATTCAAACAGGCTATCTGGCAAGAGTCATCGCGCTGCCTTTCCCGTTCGGGGTTCACCATATCGCAATGAGCACCGATGGCAAGAACCTGTTTGCAACGGGTGAATATAGCGGCAAGATGCTCAAATTGGACATCAAATCAGGCAAAGCCGAAGTGATCGACTGGGGTCCTTCCCCGAGCGCCCCTGACTACATCGATGCCACCCGGAATGGCAAGTATGTTTTCGCGGGCAACTATTACCACTCCACCGTGGGTGTGTTTTCCACCAGCCCTTTCAAGCTGATCAAGGAAATACCGGTGGGCAAGAACCCGCATGGTACGGACATCAATCCGGAAAGCACCATGGTGGTAGTGAGCGACAAGCTCTCGGCGACCATGACTGTCATCGACGTCGATAAGCTGGCGGTAAAGAAAGTAATCCCGACCTGTGCGGGTCCCCTGCACTCGGTAATGGACGTGTATAACAAGGATGGCGGTTCCTACAGGGCTGGTCAAGATAGCCCCGATGGCCTGACTTCCAAGTATGTCTACGAGAGCTGCTTCGTGGCGGATGCGAACGTGAAGGTGTCTTACGCAAAGCTTGAGGTGGTTGACGAAATTCCAACCCACTATAGAACGGGCCATATTTCCATCAGCCCGGACAACTCCTACGTGTTGTCTTTGAACAAGTTTTCAACGGGTCTGTTCAGCCCGACGGGTATCGTATTCCCGGTTAACTTCGAGATGTGGGATGCGCGGGAGAAGAGTCCGACCTACGGCAAGACCTTGAAGATCATGCCGGTGGACGGTGAGCCGCATAACGCCAAGGGTCTGATGGCTTATCTGGTCAAGGATTGGACCAAGGGCCAGGCGGAGCAGGGCGGGTTGGTCGATAAGAGAGTGGATTTGCTCGACCCTCCTCACAGAGCGCTCTCGAAGAGGTACTTTATACCCAAGGAAACCACTCCACCGGGTGTCAAGGTTGTTGATGGCGTCAAGGAAGTTCACATGAAGGCTTTCAGCTACGGCTACATTCCCCGGCAGGTGAGGGTGAACAAGGGCGATAAGGTGCGCTTGTTTGCCACCAATATCGACAAGGCGGCAGGTATCACCAAGAACCCTGATGTCACCATGGGCTTGACCATCTATGGCCCTTACGGTCAAAGGTCCAATATGGATCTGCCGCGCGGGGTGACCACAGTGCATGAATTTACTGCGGATATTGCCGGCGAATATGAAATCTTCTGTACGCACTTCTGCGGACCGTTGCATCTGGAAATGAGAGCAGCGTTCTTTGTTGACGATCCCAAGAAGGGGCCTTCCAATCTTGCTAACGGTGACTATGCCGCAGCGCAGAAACTGCCAGGCTTGTTGGAAGAGGGTCAGCTAACAGTTGCGGAACGCGCAAAGGGTCTGTAATTTACTCTATTGTGCACAGATGAATTTAGGGAGATCGAAAATGAAGAATGCCAAGTTGAAAATAGGCCTAATCGCAATATCGAGTTTAGGCATGGTGTGGGGAAGCTCGTCAGCTTTTGCTGCCGAGAAGGAACTGCGGTGCAAGGCCGGTGGGGTGAAGGTAGAGTGCCCTACCATAACGGAAGCGGAAGCGAAAGCAGCATCGGCGGCCTTTCTGAAAGAAGGCAATGATATGGAGGGAGGCCAAGGTGGCAGCACCTATGGCATCGCGCCGTTTGATTATCTGACGGGTGTCGGCAAGCGCACCAAGTCCGACACCAAGACTTACAAAACGGCTAGTGGTTACGGTGGCAAGGCAGATGAAGATCACTCCACAAACAAGACGGAATTGTGGGATCGGGTGAAAAAGCCCGCGTCGGATGGCGTGTCTGATAAAAGCGTGTACGATCAATGGACGAACAACTGGTCTCCGAAGTTTGGTGAGACGAAGGTGGCAGGCGCCGATGCAAATCAGGGGAAAACCTATTATTATTCTTACTGTATTGCCTGCCACGGCTGGTTGATGCACGGTGACGGACCCAACGCCGCCGAACTGAACCCGAGGCCAAGGACGTTGACGCGTGGCGAGTACATGCAGAAGAAAACGAACCTTGAGTTGTTCAGGGTAATCAAGGGTGGTGGCGAGTCTGTTTCGCTTTCATCGTCGATGCCCAACTGGGGCAATGTGCTGCAGGATCAGGACATCTGGAATATCGTCGCCTTTATCCGGGCGATGCAGGATGTCCCGCCACCGAAGAGCGTGGAGGAATATCTTAATCCCAAATCAACCTTCAAGCCGATCAAGGGCGATGTAGACGCGATGACTGCGTCGAAGAGCAAAGACTTCAAGGAAATGAATGAAGAGATCGAATCGGACATGACCGGGCGGGCTCCCGGCAGTGAGCTGGTTGGCGGCGGGTTTGTCAAGGGCGGCAATAGAGCCGCTCCGACTGAAGTCGCCGTGAAGGTTAAATAAGGGTTTGTCATGACGAAAATTCACCTGAATGCTGGGGTGCATGAGTAGGCTTGTAATTTTGAACCCGTAGTAAGAGATGGCTTGGGCGAGGTATACTCACGGATGAAAGTCCAAGGGTATACCTCTCTCGTTTTGTGACACCCGAAAAAATCTTCTCTTTTCGAAACTATCGGCGCCTGAATTTGCCGGATGGTTCGCAGATACGCGCATCAATGCTCTCAAGGTATAAAGCAAAAGAGGTAAATCACACATGACGCCCCAGGTTTCTTTGGCCGTCGCCGAAGAGTCACAATCATCGCTTGGCGCCCGTTTGTATCGACGTATTCTGGTTGCGCTGGATTCTTCCGACCATGCCAATGCCGCCATGCGAAGCGCAACGGAATTAGCGGGCTTGATAGACGCCCCGGTAATTACCGGCACTCATGTGTATGCCGCGAGGCTGCATGACATGCGCTTCCGCCAGATGGAAGGCGGTTTGCCCGAGCAGTTCAGGCAGGAAGAGGAGTTGGAGCGCCAGAGGGATGTACACGACGACCTGATTACCCGCGGATTGTCGATTATTACCGACTCCTACCTTGACCGGGCAGCGACCGAATGCGGGCGGCTCGGGATCAGCTTCAAGCGCAGTTCTCTGGAAGGGAAAAATTACCGTGCGCTCACACGCGAAACCAATTCAGGTGCTTATGACCTGCTCATAATGGGCGCATTGGGTCTCGGCGCCATACAGGGAAGCCGTCTGGGCACTGTATGCAAGCGGGTAGCACGGCGCTCGGTCATTGATACGCTGGTTATCAAGGAACCCGGACGCCCGATCAAGGAAGGCTCCATTGTCGTCGCGGTGGATGGCTCGGCAAAGGCCTACGGGGGGTTGCTTACCGCGTTGTCATTGGCAAAGCACTGGCAGGTGCCGGTCAAGGTGATTGCCGCCTTCGACCCCTATTACCATTATGTCGCGTTTAACCGCATTGCCGGTGTGCTGTCCGAAGAAGCGGGCAAAGTATTCAAGTTCAAGGAACAGGAAAAACTGCATGAAGAAATCATCGATTCCGGATTGGCCAAAATATATGATGGTCATTTGGCTGTCGCCCGATCCATCGCCGAAGATTTTGGAGTAGCGATAGAAACAGAGCTGCTGGCAGGCAAAGCCCATGACGCAATTGAAAAGTATGTCAGGAAAGTCAAACCATCGCTCCTGATTATCGGTAAATTGGGCATCCATGCCGATGATGAACTCGATATCGGCGGCAATAGCGAGCATCTGCTGGAAAACGTGGACTGCGCCGTTCTGCTCAGCATGCGCGAATACCAGCCGGAAATCGACGTCGTGTCCGGCGTTACCACGTCCTGGACCCATGAAGCCGAAGCCAGGATGGAGCGTGTGCCCTCCTTTGTCCGCAACATGGCGCGCATGGCCATCATGCGTTATGCGCAGGAGCACGGCCATACCGTCATCACCCGGAAGATTGTAGATGAAGCGACCGCACAACTCATGCCGAACCACGCGGAACAGGCCATGGGAGAAATCGTTGCCGCCTACGATGCCGGAGAACTGAAGCGCAAACCCGGGGCAGAAGATGCCATGCGCTGGTCCAAAGAGGCCGTCGCGCTTTTGCTCACCGTCGAAGATCTTTCGGTGCGCGGCAATCTCAGCATGCGCGCCGAGAAAAAAGCCCGCCAGGGAAAGAGTGTTGAGGTGGAAGCAAGGCACATTCAACCGTTCCTTGACACCGAAGCGCCAGATAATAGCCAGCCCACGACGCCTGCCGAACTTCATTGGCAGGCCGCAGCACTGGCACGCCTGATGCGTGTTCCAGAAGGTTTCATGCGTGACAGATGCAAGCAGAGCATCGAGAGCTATGCACGGCAGAATAGCCACGGTGAAGTCACATTGGAAGTGGCGGAAAATGGCCTCAAGATGGCACGCGGCGAAATGGAAAAAACCGTGAAGGGGCAGAGCGGGCAAGATTCCAAACCGGCGCAAGGCGGTTGCCCTTTTGGCTTCGGCAAGAAAAAGCAATAAGCCCCCATCAAATTCAAGATCACAAATGCATTGTTCCCAAGGTCACCTTGGGAACGCCTGCCGGCTCCCACAAAGACAATGCTGCAATTGGAGGGGAGGCGAATTTCTCTAATGAACTATTTGGGTTAAATTGATAGGAGAAACGCCATGAATCAATCAACCGGACAGATCGCCATTTATCAGACCGATGACGGTCAGGTACAGCTTGAGGCGGCTCTGGAACAGGAAACGGTGTGGCTGTCGCAAGCGCAGATGGTCGGGCTGTTCGGGCGCAACCAGTCGGTTGTTTCGCGGCATATTCGCAATGCTTTAGCTGGAGGTGAAGTGGTCGAAAAAAGCAATATGCAAAAAATGCATATTGTAAATTCCGACAGGCTTCTCAACCTCGCGAGCATCACTGGCGGCACAGCCCGCGTAGCATGCTTTGCGCAAGTTGTCGTCATGAATCATTCTGGATGAAGCGATAATGGATGCACCACACACCAGCAATACCGGCGCAAACAATTTATTTTTGCTCGCCATCAACCTGACCAAACGCTGCAATCTCGCTTGCGCCCATTGCTACATGGACGCGGAAACCATGAAGCATGGCGATGCAAATGAGCTTACCACGGATGAGGTGCGTACCCTGCTGGATGATATTGCAGCCAGCAGCACTGAAACCATGGTCGTGCTTACCGGCGGCGAGCCGATGATGCGCGGCGATCTTGAAGAACTGGTGGCACATGGTACCGGGCTTGGCCTTTCGATGGTGGTGGGAACAAATGGCGTCGCGCTCACCGATAAGCGCGTGCAGTCGCTGAAGGCCGCCGGGGCAATGGGTGCGGGCATCAGTGTCGATTCGCTCGACCCGGAAAAGCATGATGTTTTCCGCGGGCTACCCGGCGCGTGGGAAAAAACCATGCAGGGCATCGAGGCCTGCAAGCGCCATGATTTGTCCTTCCAGATACATTTCTCCGTCACCGAATCAAATGCAGAAGAAATCCATTCCATGATCGACTTCGCCCGCGCCGCAGGCGCGCGGGTGTTGAACGTGTTCTTTCTGGTGTGTACCGGTCGCGGCGAATCCATGTCGGACATCAGCCCCATCACCTATGAGCGGGTGCTCAACCAACTGGTGGCGGCGCAGGAGCAAAGCCGGGATTTGCTCATCCGCGCCCGTTGTGCGCCCCATTACAAGCGCATCGCCTACCAGCGCAACCCGGCCTCGACGCTCACGCGGGCTGCGGGTTACGAGGGCGGCGGTTGTCTGGCGGGCATCCATTATTGCCGCATCACGCCGGAAGGCGGCGTTACGGCCTGCCCTTATATTCCCGAGGAAGAAGGCAACATCCGCGACAGAAAATTCTGGGATATCTGGAATCAATCGCCCACTTTTCAATCTTTGCGCAACCCAAAGCTGCAAGGCAAGTGCGGCAGTTGCGAATTCAGGATATTGTGCGGCGGCTGCCGGGCGCGGCCTCTCGCCATGGGTGGTAGCCTGATGGATACTGATCCCTGGTGCATCTATATACCTGATGAGTCCGCCGTCATCGAACCCTTGGTCGAGCAGCCAAAGAAACTTGTCTGGAGCGAGGAGGCGGAGAAACGCCTGTCGCGCGTCCCCTCCTTCTTGCGCAAAATGGTCAGGAACCGTGCCGAAAGTTATGTGCATGAACTTGGCCTGCATAGGGTGACGGAAGAGCACCTGGCTATCCTGTCCGCAAAACGATTCGGCAGCAACGGCCCACCACGCCCCGGAAAACAACTGGGGGGAGTAGAAAAAACAACCCATGAAGTGGCAGGGGAAACTGCTGGCGAAGCGCTGCCCTGGAGCGAGCAGGCACGGGAACGGCTGGCATCCATGCCCGCTTTCCTTCAGGAGGGAGTGCGCGCGATTGCCGGGGATGTCGCCCGTTCAGAAGGCCGTCTGGAAGTAAACATCAAGCTTCTGGACAGGTTGGAAGCGGAACAGCAGCCCGGTCGCAGCTTGCCATGGACCGAAGAACCGGAACAATTGCTCAAGGAGTTTCTCGCCGGAAAAGCGCCCCAGGTGCGCATGTTCGTCGCGCCTGCGCTGGAGAGCACAGCGGAAAATTTTGCCCGGAAACGGCGCGCCACAACTGTGGAGCGGGTCGATGCCGAGGAGGCCATCGCCCAGTTGACCGGTGGCGTAGAATGGGATGAAGATGCGCTGGCGCGCGTGCTGTCCGCACCCGATTTCAACCGCGCGGGGATCAAGAAAGCCGCTGAATTCAACGCCCGCAAAGATGGCATCAAGCGTATTACTTCCAGCGACCTGACGCGCTTCCGCAATAACGCCATGATGCGAGCGGTGCAACGCATGAAGGGATTCGGGATGCGGGAATTGAGTTTCGATGCCTATGAGATCGCGCGTGATCGCGTGCCGCGCCTCAAGGATAATCCCGAAGCCGACAAACGCTTTGACACCATCCGGAATTTCGTTGCTGCAAGAGAGAATCCCGGCGATTTGCTGGGGCAGGATTTGCTCGAAAAAATGAAGGCGCAACTCAAGGCAAACAAGTAAAATTCGATTGATCCTGAGAAAAGCAATTGTCCGCAGATTACACAGATTACGCAAGATTAAACAAAGGATTATCGAGATGAGCCGGATAACCGTTTGGGCGAGACATCAGTTATTGGTAACTGCTTCAAAATCTGCGTGAATCTGTGTAATCTGCGGATTGAACTGCGGTTTTAAGGTTGATTGAACAAAACGGAATTCGACGGCATAGCGATGGATAAACTTGATGTACTCATAATCGGCGGCGGTATTTCAGGGCTGGCCTCTGCCTGGTGGCTGGCGCGTAGTGGCTTGTCTGTAGAGGTGTGGGAGGCAAACAAGCGTCCGGGCGGCAAGATCATGAGCACAAGTCAGGACGGCTATCTCACCGAGCGTGCTGCGTCCATGGTGTTGAATTTTCGCCCGGAGGTTGCAGAGCTGGTACGCGGGGCCGGGCTGGAGTCGTCAAAGACAGCCCGCTTGCCTGCCGCCGAGGCACGCCGTTATCTGTTACACCAGGGTAGCCTGAAGGCTCTGCCCATGCGTCTGGGCGCCATGGTGGCGTCACCCTTGTGGAGCCTGCGCGGTAAATTGCGCCTGCTTGCCGAACCATTCATCTTTTCCAGCGGGCGAGCCGATGAACCGGTCAGCGAATTTATCACCCGCCGGCTTGGACATGAAATACTGGAAAAGGCCATGGAGCCGTTCATAGCCGGGACGCTGGCGGCGGATGCCGAGCAGACCAGCGCCGCTGCCGTCATGCCGCGCCTTGCCGAACTGGAGCGGCGCTATGGCAGCATCGGTGCGGGGATACTGGTTAACCGCGTATTGTGTCGCCGCACTGCCTGCACTACCGAAACCTTTTCATTCCGTGGTGGCATGAGCGCGCTGGTGGAGGTGTTGTCCAAATCCCCCGGTGTAAACATGCGCACCGGCCATTCTGCGGAAGAACTGGTTCGCGAAGGGGACGGCTGGCAGATCGCGGCGGTAACACCACGCGGACAGCGCACCGTGTCAGCGCACCATGTGATCGTGGCAACACCCGCTCCTGCGGCTGCTGCACTGGTCGCTTCATCGGACAAATATCTGGCGGAGTTGCTGCGCGGAATCGGCTATGCCCGCCTGGCGGTTGTGCATACTGGGCTAGCCAGAGACTCGGTTGGGCATCCGCTCGACGGCACAGGATTCCTGGCGCCCAAGGGCGAGAGCGCAATCCTGACGGGCAATATGTGGATGAGCACCCTGTTTCCGGATCGTGCGCCCCCGGGGAAAATTCTGCTGACTTCGTATCTCGGCGGCGCGCGCGCACCCCAGGTGGCGGACTGGGACGATAGTCATCTCGCCGATGAGGTGCTTGCAACACTGCGCCCGCTGATAGGTTTAAAAACCGATCCGGAGATGGTGCGAATCGACAGGCATCACGAGGCGCTACCCCTGTATCACGGCGCTTACCAGGCACGGATGCAGGCAATCGCGGCACGCTTGCAACATATTCCCGGGCTCCACCTTGAAGCCAATTACAGGGGCGGGGTGTCAGTGCGGGATCGCCTTGTATGCGGCCATGCAGTGGCGAACCATATTCTGGGGACACGGCGATGGGAATCGGTTGAGCGGAAGAGGAGTGAAAAAACAGGAATGTCTGGCGAGAATGCTGTGTATCCGATTGATTCAATCAGCCATGCATTGGAGTAGCGTCTATTAACATGAAACTCGCGAAGCGATTCGTTTGCTCTTTCCCCCGCAAGCGGGGGAAAGTTGGATAGGGGGAAACGGGCATGGTGAATTTCATTATCAGGGGTGGCATCTTTGCCATGACCGTCAGAGCAGGCGTCTGGAATTCAGCCGGAAAGTTTTACAATCAACAAAGGAGCGCAAAATGAATAATTGCCAGGTGAGAGCGATTTCTATCGTTCTATGTTTGGGCATGATGGCTTTTTCCGATGCGGGGTTCGCTAAAGAACCGCTGAAGAAAGAAAGGAGCCGCTCCCATATAGAGCTTGACCCAAGTAATACCGGGACGTACACCGGAGAAGCGGGCAAGGATAACTTCATTGCGAACTGCTCTCCTTGTCACGGGGAAGCCGGGCAAGGTGACGGCCCTCTTGCGGGTACTCTCGGTGAGGGGGTGAAGCCCCGTAATTTGAGCGACGCCAAACTGCTGTCAGCCCGGACAGACGATTTTCTTTTCAAGGTGATCAAATCCGGCGGAGCCGCGGTGGGGTTCTCCGAGGCAATGCCGAGCTGGAAGGAAACCTTTACCGATGCGCAGATCAAGCAAATCATTCAACATCTCAGGAAGGGCATTTGCAAGTGCAAATACAATGGCAACAAATGAAGCTGACGGGAAAATTTTGCGCATTTTTTGCGCTGATAAATAGGCGGTATCGCTGTATGCAAAGATTCTCGAAGGATTGATTGCATGAAAATTGTGCGCCACGGGAGCAGTGAGGATGTAATTCCAATTCCAGATAGAAACACCGCTAATTTTTACCCACAACCGTTCGGCCTGAGCTTGTCGAAGGCCAGTATTGGCAAGGTAACTGTGGTTCGACAGGCTCACCACGAACGGATTGGATTATTGGTGTTTCTATCTGGAATTGGAATTATGACAATCTGGAGGCGGCGGATGGCGGTATGGCACAGGAAGCGCATTCAGCGAAATCATGCTGCCAGAGATGCTGCCAGAACGCCGCCAGCAATTACACGATGCGCTGCTGTTGTATTGCGAGCGGGATACGCTGGCGATGGTGCGTATTGCTCTTTTTCCTCAAGTTATCAAGCCCGTACTGTTTTCTCGACAAAGCCAGATCACGAATGCTGCTGCCTTGGGCTATGGTTTCGATATTGGAAATACCGCCAACGATTTCGAATTTCATACAGTTAAATATTCCAGGTTCGAATCAAGATCGGATGAGGTGCAAATTAAATGAACCAGGCTCGAATTGATTTATTTTCCACCCGGATTTATGCCAACATGATTTGACGATTAATTTCTCCCCCCGATTACTCATGAACAGGTTTGCGCATCCATCAGCACCCACAAAATCAGTGCCGCAGTTTCCAGCAGCTCAAGCAGCGCACCCGCCGTGTCGCCGGTGGTACCGCCGAGGCGCGCCATCATCATGCGCCGCAGCAGCCAGAACACGGCGATACATCCCAGCACCAACCATGCCCCGCGCATCCCAAGCACGACCAGCACGGCCAGCAAAGTGGCCAGCAGCATCACGATCACGGCGCGGCGCGGCGCATGCCGGGCAAACGCATCACCGAGTCCGCCGGGGCGCACGTAAGGGGTGGTGATGAACAGCAAGGGCATGGCGCTGCGGGCCAGCAGCAGCGGCCACAACAATGCCCAATCATTGCCGCACTGCGTCAGGCCGACCAGTGCGGAGAATTTCAGCAGCAATACCAGCACCACGGCGACCACCGCAGCGGGGCCTGCATACGGGTCTTTCATGATCGCCAGCGTGCGTTCGCGGTTGCCGATGCCGCCCAGCCACGCATCCGCGCTATCTGCCAAACCGTCCAAGTGCAGCGCGCCGGTCATCGCCACCCAGGCGGCCAGCAGCAGGGCGGCGTGCAGCAACACCGGCACGCCATGCAGCATGGTGTGCAGCCCGGCCAGCAACGCGCCGAGCAACAGCCCCACCAGCGGGTAATACAGCAGCGACGCGCCGATTTCGCGTTCGCCATACGGTTGTTTGAGCATGACCGGGATCTGCGTGAGGAACTGGATTGCGAGGAGCAGGGGATAGAAAGGTTTCATGCCGGGGGCAGTATAGTTTGCCGCGGCTCGTGTTCCACACAAATCCGGTGCAGCGCGGCATGCGGCACCGACAGGCCAAGCAGCTCGGTCAGCATGCGTTGTTGCAGGTGGCACAGGATGATGCGCATCACTCCGCCGTGCGTAACCAGCAGCACGCGCTGGCCGGGATAGCGCACGGGCAGTTCCCGCCAGGCCGCCAGCACACGCGCCTGGAACGACAGCAGCGGCTCCGCCTGCGGCGGCGCAAAGGCAACCGGGTCGAGCCAGAAATTTTCCAGCGCACCGGGGTCGGCAGCGGCGATTTCCGCCGCGCCGCGCCCATCCCATGCGCCGAAATCCATCTCCTGAAAACGCGTGTCGCGATACAGCGGCAAGCCGTGTCGTTGCGCGTAATCTTTTGCGAATGCCACACAACGCATTAGCGGCGAGCTCAGCACCGCATCGTAGCGCGGCGCGTCCGCTAATACCTCCGCCATCTGTCGGTAGCCGTGTTCGCTCAGCGGCGCATCGCTACGCCCCAGATAGACGCTGCCCGCCAGTGTTTCACCGTGGCGTAGCAGGTCGATGTGAGTATGGACAGCCATCACAATTTATCCGACACGCCCGCTTCGGCAAAAGTCGCCATGTTGTTATGTAACGCGCAGGCCAGTTTCAGCAGCGGCACCGCTGTTGCTGCGCCGCTGCCTTCACCGAGGCGCATCCCGAGTTGCAGCAGCGGTTGCGCATCGAGTGCCGCGAGTACGCGCTGATGCCCCGGCTCGGCGGAGGTGTGCGCAAACAGCAGCCAGTCGCGCGTGCTGGGCTGGATATGCACGGCGGCCAGCGCCGCTACCGAGCTGATGAAACCATCCACCAGCACCGGCAAACCGCTTTGCGCGGCGGCGAGATATGCGCCCGCCAGCGCCGCGATTTCGAAGCCGCCCACATGGCGCAGCACGTCCAGCGGTTGCGTCAAGTTGTTCCGGTGCAAATCCAGCGCGCGCTGGATCACCGCCGCCTTGTGCGCCACGCCTTTGCTGTCCAGCCCGGTGCCCGGGCCCGCCAGCAACTGCGGCGATTCCTGCAGCAGCGCGCAAGCAATGGCGCTGGCCGAGGTAGTGTTGGCGATACCCATTTCGCCGCCGATGAATAGATGCGCGCCATCCTGTTTGGCACGCAATGTAGCCGCACGTCCGGCCTGCAAGACCGCAGCCAGTTGCACTCCGGTCATAGCCGGACCTTGCGCAAAATTGGCCGTGCCGGGGGCGATTTGCTCATCGCGCACCTTTGGGAAAGGCCCGACGGGGAATGCCGTGCCGAGGTTGACGACTTCCAGCGTGGCGTTTATTTGCTTCGCCAAGACGCTGATCGCCGCACCGCCGCGCGCAAAATTTTTCACCATCTCCGCCGTGACCGCCTGCGGGAAAGCAGATACACCTTCTGCCGCCACGCCATGATCGGCGGCAAAAACGCTGATCTGGACGCGCTCCATCTGCGGTTTTTCCGCACCTTGCAACACGGATAATTGCACTGCGATGGCTTCCAGTTTGCCCAATGAGCCGGGCGGCTTAGTGAGCTGCCCCTGCCGCGCCAGCGCCGCTGCGCGCGACGCTTCGCTCAATGCGGCACAGGGTTGTGCCAGCCAGTTTGTATTCATGTTTACTCCAGTTTGTTGATATTCACTCTCTACAAGCCACACGCTACGAGCTGCTTTTTACCACCAGCGGCAATCCCGCCACCATCAAAATCACGCGCTCGCACAAGGCGGCTATCCGCTGGTGCAGCCGGCCCGCCTCGTCGCAGTAACGGCGCGACAATTCGCCCATCGGCACGATGCCCATATTGGTTTCGTTGCCGACCAGAATGACCTGCCCGGGCAGGCGCGGCAGCACTTCAATCAATGCGGCGCACTCGCGGTGCAAATCATGCTCGCTGGCATCGCACAGCAATTGCGTCAGCCACAGCGTCACGCAATCCACCAGAACGCAACGTTGCGCGCTTGCCTCGCGTTGCAACACCTCGGCAATATTTTGTCCAGCCTCGACCGATAGCCAGCTATCCGACCGGCGCGCCTGATGCTCCGCCACGCGCCGCTGCATCTCCGCGTCGCGAATCAGCGCGGTGGCGACGTAGACCACCTGCAAGCCGGATGCCTGCGCATGTTGTTCCGCCAAACGGCTTTTGCCGGAGCGCACCCCGCCGAGGATCAATTCACGCATGATGTTTCTTTCTGACCCTATGCTGTTTGTTTAAGAAAAATTCCGTTCGCCCCGAGCTTGCCGAAGGGTTCTTTGTTGGTGATTGGTGGTTCGACAAGCTCGGGGCGAACGGTTGAATCAACAGCGTTGCCGCTTAATCCGAATAAGGAGCGCAGTTGTTTGCTGTCCAGATGTTGCTCCACCGCATCGGCGAGCCGGTCGATATCCGCCTCGCGGCGCGCACGATAATCCGGCGTCGCCGCCTCGCGCAGCCCGGCCCAGCGCAACAGCGCGTCAGTCGCGGCGCTTGATTCAAACAGGCCGTGCAGATAAGTGGCGAGGATTTGCCCGTCGTTGCCGATCGCCCCATCTGCGCCGTGCTCCAACAGCACTGCCGGATATTGCAGCGCACGACCTGCCGAAACTCCGGCATGTATCTCGTAGCCTGACACCGGCACCTCTTCCAGCATCAGCGTGCCTCGCACGTTGCGGAGTTGCTTTTCCGCTTGCAGCGTGGTGTTCAGTTCCAGCAATCCCAATCCCGCACTGTTGCCGGTTGCGCCTTCGATACCGAGCGGGTCGCGGATTTCCTGCCCCAGCATCTGCAAGCCGCCGCAGATGCCGATCAGCTTGCCTCCGTAGCGCAGATGCCGTTGTATCGCGGTTTCCCAACCTGCCTTGCGCAAACTGTCGAGATCGCTGCGCACCGATTTGCTGCCCGGCAGGATGATCAGATCGGCGGCGGGGATGTCCTCGCCCAATGCGACAAAACTGAATTCGATTTGCGGGTGCAGGCGTAGCGGATCAAAGTCGGTGTGGTTGCTGATGTGCGGCAATCGCGGCACGATGACGCGCAGTTTTTTGCTTTGCGCACCCTCTCCCCCAGCACCTCTGATGGAACTACTAGCCATTCGACTAGGCCGGGAAACTACTCCGGCCAAGCCGCTGGTTATCCCGCTTGCGGAAGAGGGGAGTGAAATGGCATCTTCCGCTTCCAGATGCAGGTCGTGCAGATAAGGCAGCACGCCCAGCACCGGTTTACCGGTCTCTTGCTCCAGCCAATCCAGCCCCGGTTGCAGCAAGCTCAAGTCGCCGCGAAAACGGTTGATGACGAAACCCGCCACGCGCTCCCGCTCGCTGGCGGACAATAACGCCAGCGTGCCCACCAGATGGGCGAACACGCCGCCGCGGTCGATGTCGGCGATGAGAATAACCCGGCAATCCACCGCCTCGGCGAAGCCCATGTTGGCGATGTCGTTCGCGCGCAGATTGATTTCGGCGGGGCTACCCGCACCTTCTACCACTACAACAGAATAGCGTTCGCTCAGGCGCCGGTGTGATTGGAGCACCGCCGCATGCGCCGTACTTTTGTATTCGTGATATTCCAACGCATGCATGTTGCCGACAGCATGGCCGTGGATGATGACCTGGACGCCCGTATCGCTGTTCGGTTTGAGCAGCACCGGGTTCATGTCGGTGTGCGGCGCAAGGCGCGCGGCCTGTGCCTGCACCGCCTGCGCGCGCCCGATCTCGCCGCCATCTTCCGTCACCGCGCTGTTCAGTGCCATGTTCTGCGGCTTGAACGGCGCGACACGCACGCCCTGCCGCACCAGCCAGCGACACAATGCCGTGACCAGCAGGCTTTTGCCCGCATCGGAAGTGGCGCCTTGCACCATCAGTGTCACGGATTTCATGCTTGGTGATCCATTAAACGTCGGGCTCTGCCCGACTGCTTCGGCAAGGCCTTTAGTCCTGAGCATGGTCGAAGGGTCGGGACAGGCATGTCGGGCAGAGCCCGACCTACAATCCCTTATGCCATCGAGTGCTGCAGCCAGCAGTAACCAGTCCGTTTCGCAGCATGGCAGCCCGAAGCGCAGGCTGTTTGGCTCGGCAAAATAGCGCGTGAGAATGCCACATTGCGCCAGCCGCTGATGAATGATTTCTGCCCGCTCCGTTTGCACCCACTGAAATAATCCGCAGCCGCCCGTTGGTGGTAGGTCAGCATCGCGCAGCAACTGTGTCAGCCGCTGACCGTCCTGCCTCAGCCGTTTTTTTGTGGCCTGTTGCCATGCCCGGTCGAGCAAGGCGGTGCGCACCACATGTCGTACCGGCCCCGCCACACACCACGGCCCCAGCGCTTCCCGTAAGACTGCCCGCAAGGCAGGGTGTGCCGCGACGAACCCTGCGCGCGCACCGGCCAAGCCGAAAAATTTTCCCATGGAGCGCAACACGATCAAGCCGCGCGGCATCGCGGCTTGTATCAGGCTTTGCGCAGTGCTGGCCTCGATGAAGGCTTCATCGACGATGAGCCAGCCGCCGCGTGCAGACAGTTCGGTATGCCAGTGCAGAAGATTTTCGCTGGCAAATAATTTGCCGGTCGGGTTGTTCGGCTGCATCAACACCAGCACATCGAGGTTGCCCACCTGTGCGGCGATTTCATCTGCGCACAACTCTTTCACCTCATGTCCGGCGCTGCACCAGGCATGGGCATGTTCGGCATAACCCGGACGCGGCACGCCGACCCGGCACGGCCTGCGCAAACGCGGCAATGCCTGGATCGCAGCCTGTGTACCAGCCACCGGTAATATATTTTGCGTGCGGTAATAATTGGCGGCGGCTTCCTCCAGGCCATCGTGTTCCTCCGGCAAACGTGACCACGCTTCCGGGGGAACCGGCGGCGGTATAAATGGAATGGGGTTGATACCGGTGGACAAGTCCATCCAATCCTTCAGCGGAATGCCATAGCGCGCGGCGGCGGCACGCAGTTGTCCGCCATGCTCAAGCATGCAGCACCCCCAGCAGCAACAGCGCGGCCAGCCACAACCCCACGCCGCGCTGCACCAGCGTGACAGCGCGCGCCAGGTCGGCGGCAACAGGCGGTGTACCCGCGCCCAACAGCGGGCGCGCTTCACACACGCCGTGGTAATGCGCGGCGCCGCCCAGCTGTACGCACAGGCTGCCCGCACCGCTCGCCATCACCGGCCCGGCGTTCGGGCTACCCCATGCACCTGCCTGTTGCCGCCAGCAATGCAGCGCGCGTTGCGTATTGCCGAGCAGCGCATAGGTCAAGGCGGTGAGCCGCGCCGGGATGAAATTCAGCACATCATCCAGACGTGCCGCCGCCCAGCCGAAGTAATAAAAGCGCGGCGTGCGGTAACCCCACATCGCATCCAGCGTATTTGCCAGCCGGTACAGCAACGCGCCGGGCGCACCCAGCACGGCGAACCAGAACAGCGCGCCGAATACCGCATCGTTGCCGTTTTCCAAAACCGATTCGACACCGGCGCGCGCCACAGCTTCCTCATTCAACTGGCGGGTGTCGCGGCTGACGATCTCACCCACACGCAAGCGCGCAAGCGCCAGGTCGCCGGATTGCAGGGCAAGCCGGATGCGCCCCGCATGTTCGCGCAAGCTCTGCATGCCCAGCGCAAAATACAGGATCAGCGCATCGAAAATAAATCGCAGCTCTGGAAATTCCCACCACAGGAATGCCAGCAGCCAGCAGGGCGCCAGCGCCAGCGCCCACGCCAAAAAGCCGCGCAACCGCCGCGCAGAGCCAGCGTTCATGCACTCTTCCAGCCAACTGGCATAACGCCCGAAAGCCGCCAGCGGATGAAAACGGCGCGGCTCGCCCAGCAAGCGGTCGAGCAATACGGCGCATACCATGGTCAAGGCAATGTTCAACACGATGCCTCGCACCTGTCATCGAGATCGAGCGGCTCGGCCAATGCCTCGACGATGTATTCGACCGGCAATCCATAATGCGCGGCCAATTGTTGCGGCGACTCGCCGCTTTCATGCAGCGATTCTAGCCAGCCCTGCAAGCCGCTGGAAAGCGAACGTCCGGCGCGCTCGCCGCTCTTAACATGAAATTCGCATAGCGATTCGTTTGCCCCCTCGCCCGCTTGCGGGAGAGGGTTGGGGAGAGGGGAACGGGCATGGCGGTGTTCATCATCGGTGGCATATTTGTCATGCCCGTTGGCTTCTCCGCTTTCCACGTCGTACTTGTTGGCGTAACCGCGCGGGGTGACCATCAGCCCGTCGCGTATAAAAGTGTGCGAATTGCCGATCAGCACGGTCGAGAGCATGCCGATGTCGCATTCGCTCATCTGCGCCAGCGTGGTGAATTCAATACTCTGCCTGGGGCGATAGGCGGATTTGACGATAGCCACCGGCGTATCGGGGCGGCGATGGCGCAGGAACAGGCGCTGCGCCTGTGCGATCTGGCGCGTGCGGCGACCGCTCTTCGGGTTGTACAGCGCCACCACGAAATCGGCTGCGGCTGCCGCATCGAGGCGCTTGGCGATCACCGGCCACGGCGTGAGCAGGTCGGACAGCGAGATGGCGCAGAAGTCGTGTGTGAGCGGCGCACCGACCAACGCGGCGCAGGTATTGAGCGCGGAAGCGCCGGGAACGATTTCCACCTCGATGCCGGAGCCTGGCGTCCAGCCTGCCTGGAACAGCACCTCGTAGGTGGGGCCGGCCATGCCGTACACTCCGGCGTCACCCGATGAAATCAGCGCCACTTTCTTGCCGTCACGCGCAAGCTCCAGCGCGTCGGTGGCGCGGTCGAGTTCCTCGGTCATCGCCTTCTTCACCACCTCCTTGCCCTCCAGCAAGTCTTCGACCAGCCTGACGTAGGTCACATAGCCGACCACCGTGTCGGCCTCTGCGATGGCGCTGCGCGCCCGTGCGGTCATGTGTTCGGCGCTGCCGGGGCCGATGCCGACCAGCATGATTTTGCCGGGTTGTTTTTCGTTGCCGGGGTTCATTGCGCGATCCTTGCGATGGAGATGGTTGCGTTGCGGCCATCCGGGCCGCGCAGTTTGTATTTCTCGACGAGCAACTGGCTCATGTCTGTTTCTGCCGCGAGCAGCGCTGCCGCCTCCGACACCGAAGGTGTGCCGGTGTATTTGCGCACCACTTCGGACGGGTTGGGCACTGCCACAGCGGACAATTCCGCCGCCGGATAAAACTTTATCTGCCAGCCACGCGCGGCGGCAAGTTGCAATAAGCACGGTTCGCTGGCCTTGAGGTCGATGCTGGCTACCGCGTCCACATCTGAATCGTTGACGCCCGCCTGCTCCAGCGCCGCATCCACTGCGCGCGCGATGGTGTCGAATGTGGTGCCGCTATCGCAGCCTATGCCCAATGCCACTTTCATATCAGCTTGCGGTGGGGTATAGACTATCAGCCGGTCGCGGATGGCTTCATGCAATACGGCGGGCAAGGCATCGGGCTGTCGCTGCGTGATCCACAGCACCGCGCCGTAGCGTGATGGATCGAGTTCTTCGATATTTTGCAGCAACCGGATGTTGGCGGGCAGCGCATTGCTGCGGCCGTTGGCGTGATGCGTCCACCAGTCGCGACTGCCCGCTTCCTGCACCAGCGCCACCGGCTCTTCATTTACCACGGCGGCGCTGGCGCGCACGATCACTTGTTTGGTTGCCGCGAAAGTCCAGCCCAGTTCGCGCCCGAGCAAATCCACCGCCAGCGTCTCGCGCACATCCGATGCGGTGGTGAGCACCGGCAGCGCGCCCAGCGCGCGGGCAAGATATTCCGCCAGTGCGTTGGCGCTGCCCAGATGCCCCGCAAGCACCGGGATGGCGTAGTGCCCCGCCCCGTCCAGCACCACCACGCCGGGATCATGTTCCTTGCCTTTCAGATGCGGCGACATCATCCGCACCATCGCGCCGAGCGGGATGATGGCGGCGATGCCGTCGAATTGCTCGAACAGCGCGGGAATCTGCGCGCCGGTTTTTCCGGCATAACAAACTGCCGCGCCAAGTGCCGCCGCTTCGGCTTCCGCGCGGAATTTTTCCGGCGCGTAAAGCTGCGCACCCGGCAATGCGGCAACGACTCGGCCTGCGAGCGCGATGCCGTGGCGCGTGATGGCAATGACCACGATGCGCTCGCTGGGGAAAGGCAGGTTCATGCTGTTTCGGTTTTCTTGCGGCAGCCGCGCCGCAGTTCGCCGCGCGCGCGGCCCGGATTCTGCACCAGCATCAGCGAGAGGTAGTTCACTTTCTCGCCCTTGAGGCTTGCCACATCGCGGACGATCCGCTCGTCCGGCGCGCCGACCTTCTCGATGAAACAGCTTGTGGCAAGAAGCCCCCTGCGTTCGAGCAGTTCGACGATTTCGTCGATCATGGACTTGACCTTGAACAGCACCAGCGTATCGAACTCGTCTATCAAATGGTCGATCACCCCGATCCCGTATGCGGCGGGAATCACGGCAAGCGTTTCGTCCTCTTCGGCGAGCGTGATGCCGGTCGCGGCAGCCGCCGCCGCAAAGGACGACACACCTGGGATCGTCTCCACCTCGACTTCGGGCGCGAGCTGGCGAACCACGCGGACGAGATGGCCGAACGTGGCGAAAGTCGAGGCATCACCTTCGACGAGAAACACCAGATCGCGCCCTTCTGCAAGCAGTTCGATGGTGCGCGCCGCCGCGCGCGCCCAGGCCTTGCCGAGAATTTCCGCATCGCGCGTCATCGGAAAAACAAGGGCCTCGGCATCGTCCGGCACGGCGAAGCCGCCGCGCTCGGCGATAGCCAGCGCATATGAATTTTCCTCGGCCTTCTTGACCGGGTAAAGCCAGCGTGCGCCCGATTGCAGCGCTGCCCATGCGCGCCGTGTAATAAGTTCCGGGTCGCCGGGACCCAGCGAAGCGCCGATCAGTTTTCCATAACTTAAAAGCAAGGGGCTGCGCGCTTTTGCGCAGTCCCGCTTGAGCGTAGGGCTAGGCATTTAGCTGGTAAATGTGGCGCATGGGGATTTCAAAAACAATGACCGCCATAGATGCTCCTTTGGCGGTGGGGCACCGATTTTTACTATTTCAACAAATCCACCACGTTCAGAATCTTTTGTTGCCCCCGCAGTAATTGGGCCTGCATAAAAATTGGAATCTTCCAAGGGAAGAATTTTGTCGATAATTGATCTGTTGTTGATTTCATTGCCATAGCCAAACGCCAAAATATTTACTTCATCGGATTGATCGGCGAGGTATTTTGAAAGGTTAAGTGCAGTGCTGGTCGATATGTAGTTTGCAAGTACATCTTGAATCAACCAAATCGTTTTTCCATTCCAAGCCATACCAACTTGCGACTTCACGATAAGCTGACTTACCATTCGCGCCCAAACTTGGCGATAGTTAATTCCGGGGCCGTTATGAATTGTTGGGTTGAGAACGGCATCCTCGAACGCCATTCCAACCTGAGTCCTCTTTTTCTTATCACCACCTGACGTACTTGATGTCATTATTTCTACGATAACCACAGGGTCTGCGGGAAAGTTTTCAATCCACAAATCGCCCCTCTTCGCCAGAGTAAAACCGTTCTCTTCGGCTATTTTTTTGGTTGCTTTTTCGCTACGACCAATTATGCTTGCAGCCTCGGATACCAATAACTTTCTTGAGCCTGCAATCACATAATCAAAGGTGTAATCGAAGAACTTCTCTTGTTCATCGTCAGTAGTTGTTCCTACCTTCATCTTAACTTCAGACCAAGCACGGTAATTACCCGCTTGTGGAAGTTCCATATACTTTGATAGTTGTTGCTTAACATGGTCTTGGTAATTGAGCCGAGAGGAATTTTCCCGAAGTGAAAATAGCCTTCTGGGGCAGACAATCCAAGGCTGCTCACCCTCACGCACACGCAAAGAACAAACCCCTGCCTGAACAAGCTGCTTGCCGGGGAACTTTTTTGCCAGCTCTGGATGTGTCCGTAAATCTATTGCGGAAAGATAGCGATTCCCACCACCATCGCACTCGGCATCCATGAATGGGCACCATGCCTTTTTACAGTTCGCCTTTGCTTCTGGCCCCCATGCGTCAAGGCGATACCCAAAAAGTTCATAAATCTTGCTCATTCAAATACCTCTCTATTTGAGTTCCTAAAATTCTCGCCAATGGTGGTGGTACTGAATTTGCGATTTGTCGATGTTGATCCAGGTTTCGGACAGTTCCAGTTCTCGATCGAATTGGCCCTTTTAAGTAATAGTCGTCAGGATAACCGTGTATCCTCATGCACTCTCTTGGGGTTAGATAGCGATTTTCAGTTGGATGAAAAAAAATCTCACCACATCTCAAGGTGTTTGATGGGCGGCCACGATGAAGTCGCAAATACTTCGTCGTATCTTTAGGCGTTAATCCTCTGCATAGCTCTTCTCCAAGATGAACTTGTGCAGCCAAATACGAGCCTTCAGGTACTTGGGCGATTCTCTCCCTATCCCGTTCTGGCGTAACATCAACATGACTGTCTTCGCAGTCGTAAACTGTCTGACCACGTACCTTTGGAGATGGCTTGCCTAAGCCATTTATTGCTGTTCCTATACCCACATAAGGCTCAAGCGCGAACAAACCGCCACATTCTTCAACTGGCGCATGTGTTCTTTCAGGAAACTGAAATCCATTTCGACCTCGTGTTGCAACAACGAATAACCGCTCACGAAGCTGAGGAATACCAAAATCAGCCGCCATAATGACCCGCCATTTTGGGGTGTATCCGATATTTTCCAGTTTAGTTAGGAAGGTTTCAAATACTTCGCCTCGCCGATTATTTTCTCCTTTTGAGGAGAGCAATCCTTTTACCTGCTCAAGCAATATAACTTTGGGCTGAACTATTTCAGCAAATCTGATTATTTCAAATAAAAGTGGGCCGCGTTTATCGCACAAACCGAGTTGCTTCCCCGCCAATGAAAAGGATTGACAAGGTGGGCCACCAAACAGCAAATCCAATTCCCCAGCCTCTAAACCAATTTCAGACATCAGCACGCTAGGATTAATTGTTTTAATATCAGCATGAATCACTTTTGTTTTAGTGTTATCGCGTTCAACAGCGGCTTGAAGAGTTGCGGCGCAATGTTCATCAAATTCTATTTCGGCAAGAACATTGAATCCGGCATTCCGAATACCAATATCCATGCCACCGGCACCCGAAAAAAGCGATATAGATTTCATTGTTCTCCTGAACAAATATTATCGACCATGTGATGGTTCATTGTACATGCCTAAGGAGCTAAAGGGCTGCGCGCTTTTGCGCAGTCCCGCTCGAATACATCGTTGGTCATTTAATTTCCGGGTCGCTGTGACGATCCACACCGGGTTCTGTGCGGCAAGGCGGTGCATATCGAGTATCGGCTGGCTGCGCGCCGCTTGCAGTTGCACCACATCCCAATCCGCTCCCGCTGCCGCGAGTGTTCTGGTGGCGGTGGCAAGGTTTTCCAGAGTCACGAAGTTTATCACCAACCGCCCGCCCGGTTTGAGGCGCGACAGTGCCAATTGGATCAGCGTTGCGAGTTCGCCGCCCGAGCCGCCGATGAATACCGCATCTGGGTCGGGCCATGTGTCGAGTTGATCGGGCGCCTTGCCTTCGAGCAAGGTGTAGTTTGTGGCGCGCAAGCGCTTTGCGTTTTCGCGCGCGTTGGTGACATCTTCCGCATTTTTTTCGATCGCCCATACATGTCCGCGACGTGCGATGCGCGCGGCTTCCAGCCCCACCGAACCGGAGCATGCGCCGATGTCCCATACGATGCTGTCTTCCGTCAAGCCAAGTTTGGCGATCGAAGCCGCACGCACTTCCAGTTTGGTGATAAGACCTTTCTCCGGTTGGCGCTGCGCATATTCTTCATCCGCAAACCCGAAAATGGCGCGGCGGGGTTGCGGTGCAATGCGTTCGATCACCACGATATTTGGGGTGGCAAATTTGCATGCTGCCGCATCGGAAAGGGAAAGATTCGCACTGACTTCTTCGTCCGGCAACAGCAGGCGCGCAGCCACCGACAGCCGCAGATCGTCGCCGTACCCAGCCGCCAGCAGCGCACGCGCAATGCGCTCGGGGCCATTCTCCGGGCTGGTGAACACCGCGAACAGATCATGTTCTGCAACGGCGCGCACCAGCGCATACAGACCATGTTGCGGCGTTGCGCCTGTTGCCCATTCGCCCGCATCCTTGCCATGCACCGAAATGATCTGCGCCTGCTGCCATGGCCGCCCGAGGCGGGCGAAGGCAAGCTGCACCGTGGAAATGGCGGGCAGTATTTCAATGCTGGCTGCGCCAATCTTGTCGAGCAGCAGGCTGGCAATGCCGTGGCACAGCGGATCGCCGGTGGCAAGCACCGCAACCTGCTGGCCTTCGGACAGCGCCGCAGTTATCCATTCCGGCACGCGCAGCAACGCGCCGTCCATGTCATGTCGTTTAGCCTGTGCTGCGAGATGCGGCGCAACCAGTTCCAGCGTACGCCCCGCACCGATCACACAGGACGCTGTGGCAAGTTTCATACGAGCAATTTCCGGCAGCCCGATCCAGCCATCGTCCAGAATGCCAATGATCGAGCAGGGTTTAGCCAAGATCATTTTCTTCCACGGTAACGATGGGCTGGCCCCCGAAATCGCAAGCAAGCACGGTGAGCCGGTGCGATCCCGGATAAGCCGCGCGCAAGGTGCGCAGCGTGCGCTGCGCCAATGCGCGATGGAAGGCGGCGGCAAGCCCCATCTGCTCCAGTTTCTCCGCGGCAAAGCGCGCGGTTTCCGCACTGCGGATTTCTTCCACCAGCCCGGCGGGAGCACCCGCTTCGGCGGCGACTTCCGCGATTAGGTCGCGATCCACTTCCTTGCGCCACGCATGGGTGACCGGCAACCCCTGCGCGATCTTGGTGAGCTTGCCCACCATGGCGCCGACGATGATGCGTTCCATTTCATGTTTCAGCGCGGCCTGGAAAGCGGCTCTGGCGAAGTCACCCATCTGCACGAAACAGGCTTCGTCGAGTTCCGGGAAAACCCGCATCGCACATTTCTCGGTGCGCCCGCCGGTGGTGAACACCACGCTCTTCTGCCCTTGGGCTGCGGCCACTTGCACCGCCTGCACCACACTCGCGCGGAACGCCGCAGTGGAATAAGGCCGCACGATGCCGGTGGTGCCCAAGATGGAAATTCCGCCGATGATGCCGAGCCGCGCATTGAGCGTCTTCTTCGCCATCTCTTCGCCGCCCGGCACCGAGATGGTCACTTTCAGCCCGTCGCCCGCCGCCAGTATCGGCGCGCCTGCCGCCTGCACGTTTTCGATGATGTTGCGACGGGGTGCCGGATTGATCGCAGGGCCACCCACTTCGAGGCCCAAACCGGGCTTGGTCACGATGCCCACGCCCGCTCCGCCCTGCAAGGTCACGCCGCTGCCGCCGGGAATGCGGCGCACATCGGCGGTGAGATGCGCGCCGTTGGTCGCATCGGGGTCGTCGCCCGCATCCTTGATGCTCACCGCATGCGCCCGCATGCCATCCACATTGCCTTCGGTGATGCTGAACGCAACGCGCTGCGTATTGGGCAGCAGGCACTCCACTTGATCCGGCACGCTGCCCCGCACCAGCCCCAGCGTGGCGGCCGTAGCCGCAGCGGCGGCGTTGGCTCCGGTGGTAAAACCGGTGCGGTTGCCGCGCCGACGCTTGCCATCGCCTTTGCGCACCTTACCGGTTGCGGCAGGACTCATGGTGTCAGGCGGCCTGTGCTTCGCGCTGATGTGTTTCGGCCAGCGACAGGAAGGCGTGCAATGCGGCCACCACCAGAGTCGAACCGCCTTTCCTGCCCTCTGTGATGATCCACGGCACATCCTGCTGCGCGGCCAGCAGCGTCTTGGATTCGGCGGCGGAGACAAAGCCCACCGGCATGCCGATCACCAGCGCGGGTTTCGCCCCTTCCTCGCGGATCAGGCGTACCACTTCGATCAGCGCGGTGGGCGCATTGCCGATGCCGACGATGGAGCCATCGAGCAGCCCTGAGCGATGGGCTTTGCGCATCGCCTGCACGGCGCGTGTGCTGTTTTCTTCCTTGGCCTGCGCGATCACATCGACATCGGAAATGAATTGCCGCACGGCCAGGCCAAAGTGTTTGAGGCGAATGGGGGAGAGGCCGACGCTGATCATTTCTACATCGGCCACGATGGCCGTATTGCCGCGCAGCACGGCATCGAATCCGGCGCGCATCGCGTCGGGATGGAAGCGCGCCAAGCCGTTGAACTCGAAGTCGGCGGTGGCGTGGATCATGCGCCGCACCAGCGGCCATTGCTCGCCGGTGTAAACGTGATGCGCGACTTCGCGGTCGATGATGTCGAAGGAACCGTGCTCGATGGCGGCTCCGGCGGCGGTGAGTTGTTCGGTAACGCGATTGCTCATGATATATCCTCAGTTTGAATGCGCGTGATCGTGCGCGTGGTTATGGTCGTGGTGGTGGTTGTGCGCCGCAGCGAGGCGGTATTTGCAGCCGTCGCATTCCAGCATTCCGGTTAGTTTGCCATGGTCGCGTACGCGCGCATCGGCAATCGCATAGATGCCCTCGTCGAAGCCGAAGTATCCGCCCAGCGCGAAGGCGATGTGCGGATAGCTCTGGCGCAGGCGCGCGGTTTGCTGCCCGATGCGCTCGATCAGCACGCCGGTAAAAAGGTAAACCGGCTGGATCACGATCTGCGTCATGCCGAGCTTCACTTGCCGCTGCACCACGGTTTCCAGGCGCGGCAAAGTGATCCCGGTGAAAGCGATGTCCACCAGGTCATGCTGCATGCCCTCGAACAGCCAGCGCGCCATCCTGGCGATCTCGCCGTTGGCGCCCGCATCCGACGAGCCGCGCCCGAGCAGAATGATGCCGGTGGTGCGCGGATCAGGCACTGCCAGATCACGCAGCAGGCGCTCGATTCGCTGCCGGAGTATGTCGTGGATTTCGCGCCCCATGCCGAGGTGCGGCACGCGGACAAATTCGACGCCGGGGTGGCGCGCACGCGCGGCATCGACCGCTTCCGGTATATCCATCTTGACGTGGCCTGCCGCATTGATAATCAGCGGAACAGCAATCACTTGCTTGCTGTTGGCGGCGGCGCGATCCAGCCCTTCATGCATCAGCATATCGGCATGTTCGATGAAACATACCTCGATGCGCCAGCCCGGATGATGCGTGCGCCAGGTACCGGCAAAGCGCAGGATTTCCTCGTTGCCCGCAGTTTTGCGCGAACCGTGGCCGATCAATAAAATTGTTGTATTCATGTCAATAGAATCTGTATTCACAGGGCACCCTCCTGCACGCTACGAAAGCGATGTGAAAACCCCGGATCATAAAGCTTGGAATGCGCGACTTCCTTCCAATGGCGCGCCCCCAAGGCGGGGCTGGCGATGATCATCGCCTGCGAGCCGATTTTTTCTTCCTGGCAGCGGCGCTTGATGTCGGCCAGCGTGCCGCGCACAATTTTTTCTTCTCCCGGCCAACTTGCTTTTTGCACCACCACGATAGGCGCATCTTCCGCCCAACCGGCGGCGCGCAGTGCGCGCTGAACCTCGTGCAACAGGGTGATCGACAAATAGATGCACAGCGTGCTGCGATGCGCGGCCAAAGATTCCAGGTCTTCGCCGGGCGGCATCGGCGTACGGCCTTCCACGCGTGTGAGTATCACGGTCTGCGTGACCTCAGGCAGCGTCAGCGTCTCGCATGCGGCGGCGGCGGAAGCCATCGCCGAGGATACGCCGGGCACCACCGCCCATGCCACGCCCGCCGCATCCAGCGCGCGCCCCATCTCGGCCAGCGCGCCATACAGGGTGGGGTCGCCGGTTTGAAGCCGCACCACATCGATGCCGCGCGCAACCTGTTCGATCAACCATGCTGCGATTTCCTCCAGTGTCATGTCGCTGGAATCCCGCACGATGCAGCCTGCGGGCGCATAGCGCGTCGCAGCCCGGTCGACCAGCGAACCGGCGTACAGGATCGCACCCGCCGATTCGATCAAGCGACGGCCCTTCACAGTCAGCAGGTCGGGGTCACCCGGACCCGCACCAACGAACCAGACTTTACCCACTTATCGCCAGCTTGAGCGGCTTTACCGCAAAGCAAATTTCGACGATCTTGTTGCCTTCATGGCGCTTGAGCAGGCGCAGCGCGGCGTAAGTCAGCGGCGGTTCGCAGGCGACAATCACCAGATAGGATGCAGCAAAAGTCGCCCAGGCGGACAAGGGGGTCGCCACATTGCTCATCGCCAGCCAGAAGCCCACCATCGCGGTGACGCCGCTGTAATACATCGCATCCAGCTTGAGAATGTTTTTCCAGGTGATGACGCCATCCTGTTCGCGCAGCTTGCGGCCCAGCGTGTAATGCACGGCGATCAGCGGCAAAATCAGCGACAGGCTGTTCACTGCCAGGTGCGGCAAATCCAGCGGCTCGAACAACACGCCTTGCAGCAGCAGGCCAAGGGCGAAGCCGAATAAAGTAGGAATAAAACCCAGCGTGAGATAAATAACCATCGCCCCGACGAAGTGCAGTTCAGACGGCCCCACCTGAACGTGGAAGCTCTGCATGAACAGCGAGAAGAACACCGCCGCCAACAACATGCGGACGAGGTCTGCCGGGTGTTTGATCAAATCTTTTGCGTAGGTGGTCAACAGGCCGACCGCGCCTAAATTGGCGGCCATGACCTTGGCTTGAGCGATGATTCCGGGTTCGATATGCATGGTGTTCTCCTTTGGTTAGTGAAGCGACGATGAGTTACGGGGTGAAAAAATGTGCGGCAGCTGCCAGGTTTGAGGGCAGGTAATGATGCAAATAAGAGGCGTGCAGCTTACCCTTGCGATACACGGCTTCCGGCTTGCCGCGAGTTCGCGCCGGGGTGGTCATGGCGACGGGCTCGCACGTTGTCCGCATCGCGGAGTGATGGAAAGTGTGTCCGCGGAATTCACCTTCCGGCAGAGACACGCTGTGCATGCCGAGGTTGGACAGTTTTTTCTGCATTGCCGCGTGACCCGGCAACACGCCCGCCATATCGGCCCGATTGCCTTGGGCATCGGTCAAGGTTTCCAGCAGATAGAGCATTCCGCCGCATTCGGCAAATATGGGTTTATCGGCCGCATGATGCGAGCGAATCGCGTCGCGCATTGCCGCGTTGGCTTGCAGTTGTTGCAGGTGCAGTTCCGGGTAGCCGCCGGGCAGATACAGGCTGTCCGCTTCGGGCAGAAGCGCATCGGCCAGCGGAGAGAAAAATTCAAGCTCTGCGCCCAGGGCGCGCAACGCATCGAGGTTGGCGCGATACAAAAATGAAAAGGCCGCATCCCTGGCCACCGCGATCCTGATGCCTGCAAGTTTGCGTTGCGGCGCCGCGGCATTGGCAGGTGCAAATGCGATGGGTTCAGGCAAGGCTACACAGGTTTGTTCGGACAGTTTGTTCGCGGCATGAGCGATGCGCTGGTCGAGGTCGGCAATCTCCTGCGCCTGCACCAGCCCGAGATGGCGATCCGGCAGGCTCAATTCGGCATCGCGCGGCAGGGTGGCGAAGTGGCGAACGCCGGGAGGCATGCCCTCTCTGAGCATGTCGGCATGATTGGGGCTCGCGACGCGATTGGCCAGCGCACCGAAAAAATTGATGTCGCTCCGGTAATTGGCAAGGCCGTAGACGATGGCACCAAAGGTCTGCGCCATCGCGCTGGCGTCGATGACCGCCAGCACCGGAATGCCGAACAACGCGGCCAGATCGGCGCTGGAGGGGGTGCCGTCGAACAGCCCCATCACGCCTTCTACAATAATTAAATCGGCTTCCGTAGCGGCTTGATAGAGCAGTTCGCGGCAATGATCCTCGCCGCCCATCCATAAATCGAGCTGATAAACCGGATGACCTGAGGCACGTTCCAGAATCATCGGGTCGAGAAAATCCGGCCCGGTCTTGAACACGCGCACGACCCGGCCCTGTCCGCGATGGTAGCGCGCCAACGCCGCCGTCACGGTGGTCTTGCCCTGGCCGGAAGCGGGAGCGGCAATCATCAGCGCAGGGCAGGATACGGTATTCATAAAGACCTCTGCAAAGCGTTATGAGCGCAGGTCAGCCGAGGAGAAAAGAGGCGAAAAACCGGAATGTATAGACTAATACATGAGGATTTTGAGCCGCTTTTCGACATCGGATCACCAAGCGCATAACCAATGACTTGGTTGGCGTAGTTTGCCAACTTAGTCAGATGGCTAGTAGTTTCATCAATAGCTATGCAGAGGTCTTTCACAGCTCGACCCCTTTTTGCGCCTGTATCCCGGCCTCGAATGCATGCTTGATCGGGCGCATTTCGGTGACGGTGTCGGCGTAGGCGATCAGCGCATCCGGGGCGGCGCGTCCGGTCAGTACCACATGCTGCATGGGCGGGCGGGCGCGCAACGCCCCGATTACCTGCCCGGCTTGCAGGTAATGCAGCTTCAGCGCGATATTGACTTCGTCCAGCACCACCAGGCCCATATCCGGGTTGCGCAACATGCCGCACGCGACATTCCATGCGGCTTGCGCCGAGGCGATATCGCGCTCCCTGTCCTGCGTCTCCCAGGTGAAACCGTCGCCCATCACGTGATATTCGACTTCGGGAAAGCGGCGGAAAAATGTTTCTTCGCCGGTGGAGAAACTGCCCTTGATAAACTGCACCACGCCGACACGCATGTTATGCCCGAGGGCGCGGGCGATCATGCCGAATGCCGCAGTGCTCTTGCCCTTGCCGTTGCCGGTATGCACCAGCACTACGCCGCGGCTCTCGGTGGCACGGGCGATCTTCGCATCCACCACTTCCTTGTGGCGTTGTGTGCGGGCGCGGTGACGCTCATCGACAGGCATGGGCATACAGCGCACTAAGCGGTGCGGCAGGCAATTTGCATTCCATTTGAAATATTCCTGAAAATTTCCAAGCGTCCCCGTTGGAAGATTAAATTCAGGAAATGCTGTGGGGGAGTAAAACAGAAGTTGAACGGTTTTATGCTGTTCATTTTCCGATGCGCCACCCGCAGCATCTCCTGTAACCTTTGCTCCGTGGCCGGTCTCCGGGCTCGCGAGTCTTGATTTGCCGCCTTCCCATTAAAATCCCCCTTCCCATATATCCTTGGGGGGATTACTCACAGTGGCCTACTGGCAAATCCGCACTCGCTTACCGTTGCGGGGGCAGCACAGGCATCGGGTCGATACTCCCTCACCTGTTTCCCGTTTAACCCGTCTGCAAGCAGACGAGAACCTCAAAGCGGCGCGTACTTTAACACAGGTGCGTAGCACCCGCCAAAAATCATGCGCGCCAAAAACACTTAAAATTACAAATCGCTTTCAAAACCCATGCTTACCATTTGACTTATCAGCACTTTTTAAATTATAGTCACCTTATGGAAAGCGAATTGAACGCTCTGGAAAACAAACTTGCGCAACTGATACAAGTCAGCGGCAAGTTGCGTGCGGAGAACCGTCAACTGCGCCAGGATTTGGCGCACACGCTCAGCAGTAACAGGCAATGCAGCGACAAGGTGGAAATCGCAAAGGCGCGTCTGGAAAAGTTGCTGGCTTCCCTCCCGGAAGATCAAACATGAGCGGCGCCACCAAAACAACCACAAAAACATTGGACATCAGGCTTCTCGACCGGGAATTACGCGTCGCCTGCCCCGAGGAAGAACGCGGCGAGTTGCTCGACGCAGTCGCTTATCTCGACAAGAGGATGCGCGAAATCCGCGATGCGGGAAAGATCGCCAGCGTGGAACGCATCGCCCTGATGGCCGCGCTCAACATCACCCACGAACTGCTTTCCATGAAAATCGGGCGCGGGTTTGACCTCGCCGATTTTAAGCGTAGAATGGACTCCATGCAGGCGGCGATCGACAAGGCGTTGGCCGAACAGGATTCGCTGTTTTAGTTATCCCCTGCGGTGTTCGTCAGACCCGTAATTTTTTGAGCCAATATGTTAATTCAGGTCGCGACCCATCATGCTGCTGTTGTGAACGTCCGATCCGGATGATCCTGATGCGGCAGGGAAGCGACCCTCTTGGACCGCAGGTTCAAGATACCGGGTCAACGGCACAGGCGGGGGACTTTCTTTCAGTGCGACCTTGGTTACCTCGGGTCGCACTTTTTATTTTTAACGTGAAACGCGCGTAGCGATTCGTTCGCTCCCAGCCCTCTATCCATCTTTCCCCCAGAGGGGGAAAGGGCAATCGACCCCTCCGGGGGAGGGATTGGGTGGGGGTTGAGCATTGGCTCGTAGCGGAATAACGACAGTCGCGCCAGTTTTGCTTGTTATTGGTCGTTCTGCACAGAGACAAGATAAGGTATTTCTACTTTCTTTGTGCACGGATTGGGATAGATGTCAAATTGAGCCACAGCTCATATCCGATCAAACTCAGCACCAGCCAACCCTGTAACAGAGATGTCCCTTCCATGCGCTGCTAACGCTACTGCATTGCGTTCCGCCCAAGTGCGATTTTCAAGTTCTTCGAGCAGTCGTGCAAGCAACTGCTCTGTTTGTGCCGAGAAATTAACCTGTTGCTTGTATGGTTCAAGACGATCCAGCAGGCTTTGATTGATCGACAACGGGAGACGACCTTTTTTAGCTGTCGAGTCGTAATAGGTTTGCATAGCGTATCAACTCCCACTAAATTCAATGCACATAATCATACGCATAGTCATTTTTATGCCAAGCAGAAGCAGAGCCAGTGAATGCAGCTCGTTTCAATATGCTTTATACATAATTACAATGAAGTACAATACTAAAAGCTTCACTAGTCAGTTAATGGAACTTGTATATTTAATAGATAAAGCGCATTATTCTTACTGTGTCACAAAGCGCTGAAGGGCGCATTGCGGCGTTAAAATCAGGCTCAAAATGCTCATTTACTACATGTAAACTCCGCTTTTTGCGAGTTGGGCGGCAACGGCAAGCCGCCCATCCCTGCTTGACCCA
>JACREB010000064.1 GCA_016218475.1 Nitrosomonadales bacterium
AGGGATGCAGTGCAAGGCAAAATCGGGCGAAGTGGGTCAAGCAGGGATGGGCGGCTTGCCGTTGCCGCCCAACTCGCAAAAAGCGGAGTTTACATGTAGTAAATGAGCATTTTGAGCCTGATTTTAACGCCGCAATGCGCCTTTCAGCGCTTTGTGACACAGTAAGAGCCTGTGGCGATGAAATATGCCGTGTGCAATAATCAACACACGGAAAAGCCATGAACAAAAAACCGAAAAAGCCGACCAAACCAGATCCGTTGCGCGCAGCCGCCGAGAAGAAGCTCGCGCCCAATCCCAAGCTTACTCTCCCTGCCGGTGAATTGCTGCACGAACTTCAGGTGCATCAGATCGATCTGGAGATGCAGAACGAGCAATTGCGGCAGGCGCAGATTACACTGGAAGAGTCCAGAGACCGTTATGTTGATCTCTACGAGCTTGCGCCGGTCGGCTATCTCACCCTCACCGCTACGGGCCAGATCAAGGAGGCGAACCTGACCTGCTCCATGCTGCTCAGAATGGAGCGCAATAAGCTGTTGCACCGCCGCTTCAGCACTTTTATTGTCCCGCAACATCGCGACCGCTGGAACCACGCATTCGCAATCATATTGAAGCAGGGCGAGGCGGGTAGTTGCGAGCTGATGATCGAAAACGGCGATGGCGAACGCTTTCACGCCCAGTTGAACTGCAAGCGCCGGGAAGAAGATGGAAAACAAACCGTGGTGCGCATCACGCTGACCGATGTCTCGCAATTGCGCCAGGCGGAAGAAACGATGCGCGAATGGCAGCAGTTCATCGACTGCGCCCACTGGGGCATGATCACCGGCAGGCTGGAAGACCGTACCATCAAGCTGGCGAATCCGGCATTTGCCCGCATGCACGGCTACACCATGGAAGAGTTGCACGGCCTCAAGGCGGACAAGCTGTATGCACCGGAAAGCCGCATCAACCTTCCGCAATACGCCGAAATCCTGCGCAGCGCCGGTTGCTACACATTCGAATGCGTGCGCTTGCGCAAGGACGGCGGCACTTTCCCCGCCGTGGTGGATGTTGCCACGGTCAATGACGCTGACGGCGAAGCCATTTATGTCGCCAGCGTGACGGATATCACGGAGCGCAAGCGGGCCGACGAGTCGCTGCGCAAATCGGCGGATGAAATCGAAGACCTATACAATCACGCCCCTTGCGGTTACCACTCGCTGGACAAGGACGGCATCATCCGCCGGATCAACGATACCGAGCTCGCGTGGCTGGGCTATACGCGCGACGAGGTAATCGGGAAAGTGAGGTGGCCCGATTTACTTATGTCCGCAGGTATTCAATTCTTCCGGAAAGATTTCCCGCAGTTAATAGAGCAGGGATTTGTCCGTGACATTGAAGTCGAAATAATCCGCAAGGACGGCACGATGTTTAACGGGCTTATAAACGCGACGGCCATTTATGACGCCAGCGGTAATTTCGTGATGAGCCGGTCAACGGTAACCGACATCACGGCGCGCAAACAGATGGAGCGCCGACTGCGCAAGCTCCATGCGCACCTGCAGACAGTTCGCGAGGAGGAAAAGGCCAGCATCGCGCGCGAAATCCACGATGATCTGGGCGGCACGCTGACCGCCCTCAAAATGGAGTCTTACCGCCTGGCGGAAGATATGTCCGAAAACGCGAATGCGGCACCGTTTCTCGGGCACATCGAATCGATGGCGCACTTGATCGATGACGCGGTGAATGTCACACGGCGCGTCATTACGGGTTTGCGCCCCACCATACTCGACGATTTCGGGTTGCAGGCGGCGCTCGAATGGTACGCGGCGCAGTTCAGCAAACGCACCGGTATCGAATGCCGGGTGAACTGCATCGTTGGCGAAGGCTGCGAAAAGAAGCTGGACAGGGTACGGTCGATCAACCTGTTCCGCGTTTTCCAGGAGGCGCTCACCAATGTCCTGCGGCATTCCTCCGCATCGCATGTGGAAGTGGAATTCCATCACGACGGAGAGATTTTATTGGCGATCAGCGACAATGGGTGCGGAATGAAGGAAAAATGCGCCGACGACCCGATACACTATGGCATGCTCGGCATGACCGAGCGCGTCGAGCAACTGGGCGGCGAGATCAAATTCGGCAGCCCGCCCGGTGGCGGGTTTAGCGTGGCCATAAGCTTGCCGCTGCCTGCCGGCGATATCAAAACCGAACGTGCGACAAAGAGGAAGATATGATCCGCATCATGATTGCCGACGATCACGCCATCGTGCGCCAGGGATTGGCGCGCATCCTGGAAAAAAAAGACGGGATGAAAATTGTGGCGGAGCACGACAATGGCGCCGACGCGCTGAATTGGATACGCAACCATAACTGCGACATTGCGCTGATCGATATTTCCATGCCCGGCATGAACGGCATCGACTTGCTCAAACAGCTTCGGGAGGAAAAGCCGAGAGTGCCGGTGCTGGTCATCAGCATCTACTCGGAAGACCAGTATGCCGTGCGCCTCATCAAGGCCGGCGCGGCCGGGTATCTGACCAAGGGATGCGCGCCCGCTATCGTGGTAGAGGCGGTGCGCCAGATAGCGGGCGGCAAAAAATATATCAGCCCGGCAGTGGCCGAAATGCTCGCTGATGAATTCGAGGATGAGCATGGGAAACATCCGCATGAGAAACTGTCGGATCGCGAATACCAGATTTTTCTGATGCTCGCCTCGGCCAAAACCGTTTCTGAAATTGCCGGGGCGCTCGCATTGAGCGGAAAAACCATCAGCACCTACCGCAACCGGATTCTCGAAAAAATGTGCTTGCGCAACAACGCCGAGCTGATGCGCTACGCCATCGACAACGACCTCGCGGAATCGCCCTGATTTTGTGCGGTTCGGTGGGGCGGGCACGTTTTTGCGCCCGCGCGGAGATAACCTTAAGGGTTAACGCTTATGTTTTTCGCTCCATGCCTTGGCCGCTTCTTTGGCTACGGCAATTTGGCCAGGCGGCATTTGCTCGGCGATGCTGTCCATGAGTAAGCCGGCGCTTTTATTTCCCTGCTCGGCGGCAAGGATGAACCACTTGTAGGCATCCGTATCGTTTTGCGGCACTCCCCATCCCTGGTAATACATCCCGCCCAGATTGAACTGGGCATTGGCATTTCCCTGTTCGGCGGCAAGGTGATACCACTTTGCCGCCTGGGCGTAGTCCTGCGGCACGCCATCGCCGCGGTAATACATCAGCCCCAGGTTGTATTGCGCGATAACGTCGCCTTGCTCGGCAGCAAGGCGATACCACTTCGCGGCTTCGGCATAGTCTTTGGGCACACTCTCGCCCCGGTAATACATGGCTCCAAGGAATAACTGCGCGAGAACTTCGCCTTGTCCGGCAGCAAGACGGTACCATTTCACTCCTTCGGCGTGGTTCTGTTGCACGCCTTTTCCTTCGCGATGCATGTTGCCCAGATGGAATTGCGCACTGGCATTGCCTTTCTCGGCAGCAAGGCCATACCATTTCACCGCTTCGGCATCGTTCGGCGGAACACCTTTGCCCATTCTGTGCATTTGCCCAAGGTTGAATTGCGCCTTGGAATCACCCCGGTCGGAAGCCAGGCTAAACCACTTTATCGCTTCGGCGTCGCTTTGCGGCACACCCTTGCCTTCGGCATACATCACGCCCAGATTGTATTGCGCGCTGGCGTTTAATTGTCCTGCGGCGAGGCGATACCATTTCACCGCCCCGGCATAGTCCTGCGGCACACCATTGCCGTGGTAATACATGACCCCCAGATTGTATTGCGCCAGGGCAAATCCGTTGTCGGCGGCAAGGCGATACCACTTTGCCGATTCGGCGTAGTTCTGTGGCATCCCGTTGCCTTCGTGATACATGTTTCCCAAGTACGATTGCGCACCGGCATTTCCCTGATCGGCGGCAAGGCGAAACTCGTGCAGAGCCGTCGCATAGTCCCCCTTGTTGTATGCCTGCATCCCTTCATCAAAACCTGCCCACGCGAAAGGTGCGACCAGTAATGAGAGCAAGAAACAGCCAGCGGTCATGCGGCGCGACGCACAGCGAAGCGATGGCCACGGTGATATCGTAAAAATGAATTTTTCCATTACGCCCCGTTATAATAAATCATCGCTTCAGATGCTGCGATATACCACACCGCTATATCCCGCTGCCCTTCGATTGCAAGATAACCCCGGTTTGGCTAGAGGGATGCCCCGCGTCACGATGATACCCCTACAGTTGGCAGGATTGCAATCAGAACGAATGGTTGGGCCGGGCACGGTAAATTTGCTCTCTGAAATTTATGATAAAAATCAATGATGGTAGGGTGGGCACGCCAGTGGTTACATCAGACGATAAACCTGTCTGCCCACCCTACGCTATTCTTTGAGAACAAATTTGCCCTGGGGTCAGGTCAGAAATTTCTCTCTGGTAATTGCAAACCAACCAGGCCGAATATGCTCGTAATTTCTTGAAAAACATAAAGTTATGACAAGTTAACCATCTTCAGCCGATATTAACCGAATGCCATATTTCAATCGCCCTTATTATTAAGGTTGAGCTATACCCTCATTCAAGGGTAGAATGCCGCACTTTTTTAGGAGAGTAAAACCAATGGCAATTACCGCCGCGCAAAAAGCGCAAATTGTTACCGACTTCCAGCGTGCCAAAAGCGATACGGGTTCCCCTGAAGTACAGGTGGCCTTGATTACTGCACGCATCGCTTATCTGACCGAGCATTTCAAAAGCAATGTCAAGGATCACCATTCCCGCCGGGGTTTGCTGCGCATGGTAAGCCGCCGCCGCAAGCTGCTGGATTACCTGAAAAGCAAAGATGACGCGGGCTACCGGGCATTGATCCAGCGCCTGGAAATCCGCAAATAAATTTAATCCGGCGGGTCGCATAAGCGGCCCGTGTTGTTTTGTGTTGTCAATTTTCGCGCGGCGCGGTTGCGCGCCATGCCATTCACTGAGAGGTCTATCTTGAGTCACTATAAAAAAACATTAGCGTTCGGCAACCATCAGCTCACTCTGGAGACCGGCGAAATTGCCCGCCAGGCCGGCGGTGCGGTGCTGGTCAGCCTTGACGATACCGTGGTGCTGGTCACCGTGGTCGGCAGGAAGGATGCCAAACCCGAGCAGGATTTTTTCCCGCTCACCGTGGATTATCAGGAGAAGACTTACGCGGCAGGCAAGATTCCCGGCAGTTTCTTCAAACGCGAAGGCCGCCCGAGCGAGAAAGAAGTCCTGACTTCGCGCCTGATCGACCGCCCGTTGCGCCCGTTGTTTCCTGAAAGTTTTTACAACGAAGTGCAGATCGTCGCGACGGTCATGTCTTCGGACAGCGAGATCGATTCCGATATTCCCGCGATGATCGGCGCGTCCGCCGCGCTGGCGTTGTCCGGCATCCCGTTCGACGGCCCGATCGGCGCGGCGCGCGTGGGTTATGCCGACGGGCAATACCTGCTTAACCCGACCGCCACGGAATTGCTGGCTTCGCAAATGGATTTGGTGGTGGCAGGCACGGATCGCGCGGTGCTGATGGTGGAATCCGAGGCGCAACAGTTGCCGGAAGATGTGATGCTCGGCGCGGTGATGTTCGGCCACGAGCAGATGCAGGCCGTGATCCGGGCGATCAACGAGATGGCCGATGCGGTCGGCGCACCAGCCTGGGATTGGATCGCGCCTGCCAAGGACGAAGCCTTGATTGCACAGATTTCCAGCCTGGCCGAAACCGAACTTGGAAAGGCTTATGCGATCCGCTCCAAGCAGGCGCGCACCGATGCGGTGAACGCGATTCGCGACAAAGTGCTGGCGGCGGCCATCACGCCGGATTCGGCACCCGGCCAGAAAAACCATGTCAACGATTTGTTCAGCGCGCTGGAAGCCAAAATTGTGCGCGGGCAAATTCTGGGCGGCGAACCGCGCATCGATGGCCGCGACACCCGCACCGTGCGCCCGATCACCATCCGCAACGGCATATTGCCTCGCACCCACGGCTCTTCGTTGTTCACACGCGGCGAAACGCAAGCCATCGTGGTGGCGACACTGGCCAGTATGCGCGATGCGCAAAGGATTGACGCGCTGCAAGGCGAATATACCGACCGTTTCATGCTGCATTACAATTTTCCCCCATATTCGACCGGCGAAACCGGCCGGGTTGGCACGCCAAAACGCCGCGAAATCGGCCATGGCCGCCTGGCCAAACGCGCGCTGGTCGCGGTGTTGCCCAGCGAAGAAGATTTCGGCTATGCGATCCGCGTGGTGTCGGAAATAACCGAGTCGAACGGCTCCAGTTCGATGGCTTCGGTATGCGGCGGCTGCCTGTCGCTGCTGGATGCCGGTGTGCCGCTCAAGGCGCATGTGGCGGGTATCGCGATGGGTCTGATCAAGGAAGGCAACCGCTTCGCGGTGCTGACCGATATTCTCGGCGATGAAGATCATCTGGGCGATATGGATTTCAAGGTGGCAGGCACGGAAGCCGGTATCACCGCGCTGCAAATGGACATCAAGATCAACGGCATCACCCGCGACATCATGCAGGCTGCTTTAACCCAGGCGCGCGAAGGCCGCATGCACATTCTAGGCGTAATGAAACAAGCCGTGCCGCAGGCGCGCACCGAAGTTTCCGAATTTGCGCCGCGCATGATCAAGATGAAGATCAACCCGGAAAAGATCCGCGATGTGATCGGCAAGGGCGGGGCGGTAATCCGCGCCCTGACCGAAGAAACCGGCACAACCATCGACATCGACGACAGCGGCAATATCACTATCGCTTGCGTGAGCGGCGAGGCGGGGGAGTTGGCCAGAAAACGCATCGAGGATATCGTGGCGGATGTCGAGGTTGGCAAGATTTACGAAGGGCCGGTGGTCAAGCTGCTCGATTTTGGCGCGCTGGTAAATGTATTGCCGGGTAAGGACGGTTTGCTGCATATTTCCCAAATTGCCCACGAGCGGGTCAACAGCGTGTCCGATCACCTCAAGGAAGGGCAGGTTGTGCGTGTAAAGGTGCTGGAAGTGGACGATAAGGGGCGCATGAAGCTGAGCATGAAAGTGTTGTTGCCGGCTCCGGAAGCCAGGACTGAGACTGTTACTACCGGGTAACCTTTCCCAATTGCAGAATAAAAAGCCCCGCCAGGTTTGGCGGGGCTTTTTGTTGTTCAACTGAAAATAGATAGCAAAACCTTATTTCTTTTTGGTTTTGGCATAACTCAAGCTGGAGGAGCCGGAACCAAAAATGGGAAGCTATCTTCTTGTAGGTTGTGTACGCTACGCTTTGCCCAACCTACGCACCCCGGTATAACCTGAAGGTTAATCTGTGCCGAAAACAGAAAGCCAAAATCATTTCGCTATCTGTTTCTCGCGGATTTCGTCCAGTGTTTTGCAGTCGATACACAAGGTGGCGGTCGGCCTTGCTTCCATGCGGTTCAAGCCGATTTCGACACCGCATTTGTCGCAATAGCCGTAATCTCCCCCATTGATTCTGGCGAGCATTTCATCGATCCTTTTGATGAGCTTGCCTTCACGGTCGCGGTTGCGCAGTTCCAAGCTTACATCTGACTCCTGCGTGGCGCGGTCATTTGGGTCGGCAAATATGGTAGCTTCGTCCTGCATGGTGTGTACGGTGCGATCGATATCCTCACCCAAGCCAGCCTTGATATTGTTCAACACCTTGCGGAAATGGTCGAGTTGTTTGGGGTTCATGTAGGCCTCGTCTTTCTTGGCTTTATAGGGGGCGATGGTTTTTTGTGGCTGTACCGGCATTGCGTTTCTCCAACGGGAAAAAATAAAGTTCGCTTTAATACCAGAAAGTGCCTGCACATGCAAATAAATAAGTGACTTTCGCAGTGGCTGGTTAACCGGCGGCGAGCAGCAAAAACAGGCTCGGGCGCTTGTTCAGTTGCGGCATAGGCTGCGATTTCCACTGGGCGATAGGGTGCATCCGGATCGATTCGCCGGGCAACGTGATGTCGGTGGCGACGCACAGCAGCGTCTGCGGGCGGCAGTGGGCGAGCAGGGCGCCGAACATCTTTTCGTTGCGATATGGCGTTTCGATGAACAACTGGGTTTGCTTGCGCTTTGCCGACTCGGTTTCCAGCGCCGCAATCGCCTTGTTTCTTTCCGCTTCTTCGATGGGCAGATAGCCGTGGAAGGCGAAGCATTGGCCATTCAGGCCGGAAGCCATCAATGCCAGCAAGATGGAGGAGGGGCCGACCAGCGGCACGACACGGATGCCGTTGCGGTGCGCCAGATTGACCATATCCGCGCCGGGGTCGGCGACACCGGGGCAGCCCGCTTCGGAAATGATGCCGACATCATGACCGGCCAGCAGCGGGGCGAGCAGTTCCGCCAAATCTTCAGGCGCGGTGTGCTCGTTGAGCGCGGCGAAATGCAGAGACCGGATCGGCTGTTCGGGTTTGAGCGCGGAGAGGAATTGCCGCGCGGTCTTGGGTTGCTCCACGACAAAATGCCGCAGCTTGCGCGCGATGCCGATGACGTGTTGCGGCAATACCTGCCCGGCGGGCGTATCGCCCAGCGTGCAGGGGATCAGGTAGAGCGTGCCGTGGGTCATGAGAGTCAAAACAGGCGCACGTTTTCGCGGCGCAGCATTCCGATCAGCAGGATCAGCGGTAGGCCGATCAGCGCATTCGGGTCGTCGCCGGTCATTTTGCTTATCAGCGCGATGCCCAGCCCTTCGGATTTTGCGCTGCCGGCGCAGTGATAGGGTTGCTCCTTGAGCAAGTAGCCCTCGATTTCCGCATCGCTGAGGTCGCGCAACGTGACATGATTTTCCGCCACTTCGGTTTGCATGTTGCCGGTCTTGCTGTTCAGAAGCGCAAGCGCGGTATAAAAGCAGGTGGTTTTGCCGCGCATGGTGCGCAATTGCCTGACCGCATTGTCGTGGGTGAGCGGCTTGCCGAGTTGTTTGCCTTCCAGCAGCGCGACCTGGTCTGAGCCGATAATCAGCGCATCGGGGTATCTGGATGCCACGGCACGGGCTTTCTGCTGCGCGAGGCGCATCGAGGTGGCACGCGCGGATTCATCCGGCAGGGCAGTTTCATCCACGTCGGGCGCGGCGATCTCAAAGGGGAGTTGCAGCCGTTTGAGCAGTTCGCTGCGGTAAGTGGAGGTGGAGGCCAGGACAAGCGACGGATAACTCAAAGATATTCCTTTGTATTTTTGACAGAAAGCGGCGAAAAATATATCATGCGCGCCTCATGGATGCACGGCCTTTCATCGATAGTCTGGATTTTGCCGGAAATGGCCGACAAATAAGCGGTGAAGTGCCGGTTGCCGGGTTACCGCGCTTGCTGGATGCGCTGGAAGACCTTCAGGGAACCCTGCAATACACCATATGCGGCGGCGCGGACAAGCAAGGCAATCCCCTGCTGGATGTCGGCATAACCGGAAGCTGCCGGTTGCGTTGCCAGCGCTGCCTTGGCGCGATGGAACATGCGGTGCGGATAGATACGCGGCTGTTGTTGCGCGATCAGGCAAGCCTGGATGCACTGGACGCCGCAGGCGGAGAGGATGAAGAGGAGTTTGACAGCATTCTGGCGAACCCGCATCTGGACGTGCTGGATATGCTGGAAGAAGAGATTTTGTTAAGCCTGCCAATCGCGCCCAAGCATGAATTTGGGCATGAGTTCGGCGCTTGTCAGGCGGCAGGGGGCGGGAATATGCAGAAGGAAGAAAAGAATCCTTTTGCGGTTTTGGCGAAGTTGAAGCAAACAAGTTGAAGCAGAATAGTTAAGTAGTTTTTCGAGGAGTAGCAAGCATGGCAGTACAGCAGAATAAAAAGTCCCCCTCCAAGCGCGGCATGCATCGCGCCCATGATTTTTTGACTAACCCGGCGACAGCCGTTGAGCCGACCACGGGCGAAAATCATTTGCGCCACCACATCAGCCCGAGCGGCTTTTACCGGGGTAAAAAAGTAGTCAAGACCAAAGGCGAATAAATTTTTGCATACTCTTACTGTGTCACAAAGCGATCAAGGGATGCAGTGCAAGGCAAAATCGGGCGAAGCGGGTCAAGCAGGGATGGGCGGCTTGCCGTTGCCGCCCAACTCGCAAAAAGCGGAGTTTACATATAGTAAATGAGCATTTTGAGC
>JACREB010000065.1 GCA_016218475.1 Nitrosomonadales bacterium
AAAATTGGCCTTGTCCACCCAGGTAAACTTGTAGCCGAAGTCAGAATCCGCGCCTTTCGGCGTGCTCTTCACCACGTAGCAGTCGCGCTCGCCCACTTTCTCCTCGCGCTCGACGGCGTGGGTGTCGTCCTCGATGTCGCGCCCGGAGACATCCTCGTAAGTGAAGTCGGAGCCAACGAAGCTGGATCGCTTGTCCTGTGCGGCGATGCGCTTGACCATGTTGATGGCCGGAATGAACATCCAGCGGTCATCATCCCTGGCCGGATACTTGTTAATCATGAACGTCATGTCCTTCACGTCGGCAGGCTGAAAAAAATACAGGACGTACTTTTGATCGCCGCCCGGCTCGCCCGCGTTCTTGCGCAGCATCGTAAGTTCCCGCACCCGCTCCTGGCCGCCCTTGTTGATGAGCTTCATCACCACCCGCGCCTTGAAGTCCTTGCCCGGATAGAGGAATGCGGCCTGCGACTTCTTCATCACCTCCTCGCCTGAGAGAGCCTGCGCCTGACCAGAGAATGCCAAGGGCAGCAGAGCGGCGATTATCCATATCAACCAGTGTTTTATCCCAGATTGTCCGTTAGGCGTAGGTCGGGCTTTAGCCCGACATGTCGGGTTGGCTTTGCATAGCCATTCGGCTAAGTCACCAAAATACGGTGACATAAGCCGCTGGTTAAAACCCGACCTACAATCTTTTGATTTTGTTGGTGCTGCACCGGTTAATGAACAATTTGGATTCATTTCAGTCCCCTTTCGCAAGTGCCGGAACAGTATCCACCGCCAGATTGGGTTTATCGAACAGCCAATTTCTCCCCAACATCACCAGAGCGGGCAGATAGAGGATGGTAAACAACGCGGAAAACAGCATCATCGAGACGATGAATGCGCCCACCGCGATATAGGGTGTGAGCGGAGCGAACAGCATGACCGAGAAGGCCGCCGCAAACAGCAGCGCGTTGCGGAAGATGCCCTTGCCCGGCCGCGCCGCCGTCCATAACAGCGCTTCCCGCACCTCGCGCCCGCCCGTCTCGGCCAGCCGCTGCCGAAAGCGGTTGATAAAGTGGATGGAGAAATCCACCGCCATGCCGAGCGACAGCGTGCTCAGCACCGAAAGCGGCATGTCGAAATCCTTGCCGGCGAAGCCAACTGCGCCGTAGATCAGCAGGATGGTAAACAGCAGCGGCATGTAGCCAACAATTGCCCACCTGACCGAGCGAAAATTGAGGGCGAGGATGACGAACACCACGACCAAAGCCAGCGTGAAACCCAGCACCATGTCGCCCAGCACCTCGTCGTTCCACACCAGATTGAAATAGGCGATCCCCGCCGGTTTGACGGTGACGGCGAGCGGATGATCCTTTTGATAATCTGCGGCGGCTTCGATTACCTGGCGCATCGCCTCCGCATCCCAGGTCTTCAATTGCACCCACAAATTGGCTTTCTGGAACGTGGGGTCGATTACGTTGTCGAGGTCGGAGGGTTTGGCCGACATGCTGAACAGGAACAGATATTGGCCGACCGCGTCCTGTGTATCCGGCACCACATCGAATTCCGGGTCGTCATCGTGCAGCACGCGGTTAATGCGTTTCACGTAGTCGGCTACCGAGAAGGTCTTGCCCACTGTCGGCATCGTTTCCAGGTGGCGTTGCAGACCCTCCAGCCAGCGCATGGCTTCCGGCCGCTTCATGAAATCCGCTTCGTTGGACTGCACCACCAGATAGCCGAGCGATGTGCCGCCGAGCGCCTGGTTCATCGCCGTATCGGCTATGCGGATTTCGCTCGACTGCTTGAACCACGCCACCAGATTGTTGTTCACGTGGATCTTCGTGGTTCCAGTAATCGCGGCGGCAACGAGAACAAGACCGATCAGCACAGTGGACAGGGGACGCGTCGTGCCCACTTCGGCAATGCGGCGCAGAAAACGGGTTGTGCGATCCAGCTCCGCGCTCTCGCCCCAGAGGACTGAGGACTGAGGACTGAGGTCTGACATTGAGGAGATTTTTCTGATAAAACTACTAGCCATTCGACTAGGCAGACAAAAAACGTCTGCCAAGTCGCTGGTTATGTCATCTGTCACCTGTCTTCTGTCCTCTGAATCAGCGACTTTGGCGATCTTCTCCTCCTTGACGAAGGTAAGAATGGCGGGAATCAGGCTGAAGGAGAACAGCCGCAGCACCACTGTGCCGAAGGCGATCAGCCCGCCGAACACCTGTACCGGCACTATGTTCATGAACAGCAGCACGGCGAAGCCGGCGGCGGTGGCCAATGCCGTGTAGCGCACCGGACGGCTCACCGCCTGCATCGTTTCGCGGATTGCCGCCAGCTTATCCCCACGCTCCCGGTAACGGAAATAGAACTCATTGAAGATGTGGATGCTGTCCGTGGCGATGGCCATGAGGAACACCGGGGCCATGGAGCTCATGATGTGGATGGGGAAGCCGAGTCCGATGAGGAGCCCCATGCTCCACGCGATGGCGATCATGGCGTCCATCATCAGGGCGATAGAAAGGAAGAGGTCTCCGAACATCAGGTACCGGGCCGCGAACATGACCAAGCCGGCGATTGGCGCGAAGATCGCCATCAGCTTGAACATTTCCGCGCCGAAGGTATCGCGCGCCACCGGGTCGCCAGCGACGTAGTAACGCTCCGGCCCCTTCTCCCTGGACACAATCTCGCGGATTTTTCCGGCGATTTCGGCGCCGTTGGCATCCTTTTCCAGCGGCGCGTAGATCGCCGTGGTCTTGGCATCTTTCGAGATCACGCGATCAACGAACAGTGGATTGCCGAACAGCGCCGTGTGCAGCGCTTCCACTTCCGCATCTGTCCGGGGCGCGCCCGGCATGAGCGGCCCGACTTTTAATGTGCCGGCCTCCGCCGTGACATTGGTGATGGTGGTGAAGCTGTTTACATCGCGGCTCGCCACGCCTTCCAGCTTGATGATTGCGTCGGTGACGCGGGCGATGCGAGCCAGGGTATCCCGGTTGAGCACCCCCGCATCGTTCTGCACGCCGACGACAATGGTGTCCTCGTAAAGGGCGAAGGTCTTGTCCACCTCGTCATTCCAGACACGCACGCCCGACGTTTCCGGCAGCATGTGCTTCGGGTTGGTGTCGGTCTTGATATGTATGAACTGGGTGAGAAACAGCATCGTGAGTGCCACCGTCGCCCAGACAACCAGCTTCGGGCGGCGGATGGAAAATTCGACGAGCGAAAATTTGAGCATGGTTTTTACCTGAAACTGGTTGATATCGAAAGCGTTGCGTATCCTAACGTGCATGGCGAGTAGCCACGCCTGATGATGAAACCCGCCATGCCCGTTTCCCCCACCCTAACCCTCCCCCGGAAGGAGAGGGGACAAACGAATCGCTACGCGAGCTTCACGTTAAACCGGACGAGCCGGAACCAAATGTAGGTCGGGCTCTGCCCGACATGGTGGGCAGAGCCCACCCTACGAAACTGCGTTGCCTCAGAAACGCCGATACAGCCAGTGTTTCTCGTAGAGGATTTTGCCGATATGCCAGAAGCGGCTCGGCCCGCGCATCTCCACTTGCGGCGTCGGTTCGGCATAAAAATCACCCTTGCCGATACCGGCGCGACCGCCGCCGGTTTCGATAAAGCACATACCCTCACCGGCAAATTGGCGCGGCTCGCCCTTGCCGGTCCAGGCATGGGCGATGTTGTGCGCCACAACCTCGGCCTGGCCGTGGGCGAACACGCCGGCCTTGGGCAAGGGGCGCCCCATCTTGAGCGGAATGGTGGTGATATCGCCGAGCGCGAAAATGTTCTCGAATTGTGTTTGCAGCGTGTGGCGGTCAACGGGAACCCAGCCGCTTTCGTTGGTCAAGCCTGCATCGCGCACCACCGCTGGCGCGCGATGCGGCGGGACATAAAGCAGCAGGTCGTATTCGGCACTCGCGCCATTGGCGAATGAAATGCGGCGATTGGCCGGGTCAATTTCTTTCACCTGGTGCTCGGGATGGTAGGCGATGCCGCGCGCCTCGACCATGCCGCGCACGGCGGCGCCCATTTCCGGGCCGGCGACGAACATCGGTCGCGGTTCGGCGGCAAAGAACTCTATTTCGGTCTTCTCGCGCAGGCCGCGCTTGCGCAGATACCCATCCACCAGCAACGCGGTCTCGTAGGGGGCGGCCGGGCACTTGTATTGCGGCGCCGCTGTCAGAACGACAATGCGCCCGCCCGAAAACCGTGCCAGCGCATCGCGGATCGAGGTTGCGCCTTCCATCGTGTAAATGCAAAGCCCGGCTCCGGCGAGGCCGGGAATGGCCTCCGGCGCGTACTCCGCACCCAGCGCGATCACCAGCGCATCGGCACGCAGGGGTTGCCCGTCGATTTCCACTTCCCGTTGTGCGGGGTCGATCCGCGTAACGCTGCCCCGGCGAAACTCGATGCCATAACGAAGCAACCGATCCAGAGGCCGGGAAAATTCTTCCGGGTTCCGTTCGCCCACCATCAGCCATAACAGCGAGGGCGGGAAAAAATGCTGCCCGGCGCGATCCACCGCAATCACGCGGTCGGAAGCGGGCAGCAGCTCGCGCAGCGTCTCGGCGGCGACGATGCCGCCGATTCCCGCGCCCAATACCAGTGTCGTGCGACTCATATCATTCCCCTTAGAAAACGATAACTTTATCGGCCCACTGCGTCCACTCGGTGAGCTGATCCATGGTGCTGCGCGACGCGCCTTCGATCAAACCTTCGGCGGCGATGCCGCGCGCATCGAGGCAACTGCCGCACGCCCCGACCTCACCTCCATTGCGCGCCACCGTGCCCAGCATGTCGCCGATGTTGTAATAGCCCTGCGGCACCTTCTGCCCGTTTTTGGCGCATGCGGTCGCATCACCGATAAGGAACATCTTGACCTCCGCTTCGCCGGTCTTGAGCAGCGAGCGCGCAAGCCGCAATCCGTTGTAGCTGCGCTCCGCGCCGTAAGGGGCATCGTTCAAAATCATCAGGTATTTCATCATTTCCTCCGCCGTTCGATCAATCTAATAATAATTGGATTGATTAAAGCAATATCTGCACATGATGTCAATAGGATCACTGCCAGATTGTTTGTTGTTATAATTCCGAATCAAATAATTATCGGATTGTTACGATGAAAGGCACACGCAAGATCAAAGACCTGCTTTATGAACAGGTGGCACGGATTGGCAAGGTATTCTCAAGCCCAAAACGGCTGGAGTTGATCGAGCTGCTTTGTCAGGGTGAAAAGACGGTGGAAACGCTTGCGCGTGATGCTTCTATCAGCATGAAGCTGACCAGCGCCCATCTGCGCGAGCTGCGGGGCGCCCATCTGGTTGAAACCGAGCGGAGGGGCAAAAACATCCTCTATCGCCTGGCTGGCAAGGAGGTCGCCGATTTATGGGTGCATATCCATACTCTAGCCGAAAACAGACTGATTGAACTGCAAATGGAATTGCAGAAAATCGCGGCGCAACCGGACGATCTGGTGCCCAATGATCGTGAAACGCTGATGAAAATGGCACGCCGTGGTGAAGTGGTCGTGCTGGATGTACGCCCAACGGAGGAGTATCTGGCAACACACCTTCCATTCGCCCGCTCCATTCCAATCGACGAGTTGCGCCAACGGCTTGCGGAACTGCCAAAGGACAGGCCGATTGTCGCCTACTGCCGTGGCCCTTATTGCCTGATGGCGGTAGATGCAGCAGCGCTGCTGCGCAAGGAGGGTTTCAAGTCTGCGTATTTGCGGGGTGGCGTCGCGGAATGGAGGTTAGCGAAAATTTGATGGGTATGGCTCTCGCCAACCCTGAGTTATTTTCCAGCCTCGAATGCCACGGTCACCATACCGTTATTTCAGGAAATTGCCATGCATGAAATCGTCAAGGACTATTATGGGAAACAGTTACGGAACTCAGGCGACCTGAAAACCTCTGCCTGTTGCGACGCATCAAATGTGCCGGGCTGGCTCAAGCCGCTCCTGGCGCGTATCCATCCTGAAGTGATGTCGCGTTATTACGGCTGCGGCCTGGTTTGCCCGCCATTGCTGGAGGGTTGCCGGATCTTGGATTTGGGCAGCGGTTCCGGTCGGGATGTCTATGCGTTGGCGCAACTGGCGCGCGCGCGCGGCCATGTGACCGGTGTCGATATGACGGAAGAACAGCTCGCGGTTGCGGAAAGTTATCGCGCCTATCACGCCGAGATATTCGGCTTTGACAACGTCACGTTCAAGCAGGGCTGCATCGAGAAACTCAACGAACTTGGCCTGGAAAGCGGCAGCTTCGATGTCATCGTATCCAACTGCGTGATCAATCTCTCTCCCGATAAAGATGCGGTGCTGCGCGAAGTGCATCGCCTGCTCAAACCGGGCGGCGAATTCTATTTCTCGGATGTCTATGCCGACCGCAGAGTGCCTGACGCGGTACGCAACGATCCCGTGCTGTACGGTGAATGCCTGGGTGGGGCACTGTATTGGAACGACTTTATCGGTTTATCGAAGAGGCATGGCTTTGCCGATCCAAGGCTGGTCACTGACCGGCCGCTCGACATTACCGATGCAAAGCTTGCAGCGCGGGCCGGCAGCATCAGATTTTTTTCGGCCACCTACCGTCTGTTCAAGCTGGATGGGCTGGAATCCGCCTGCGAGGATTACGGGCAGGCCGTGATTTATCGCGGCACGATACCCGATCATGCACACCGCTTCGCCCTCGACCGGCACCACGATATTGAGACCGGGCGTATTTTCCCGGTATGCGGCAACACCTGGCGCATGCTGCATGACACACGTTTCCGGCAGCACTTCGAGTTCATCGGTGGCTTCAGCCGGCACTACGGGATTTTCCCCGGATGCGGCAGCGATATACCGTTTGCGCAAGATGAAAGCACAGCCACTTCCGGCTGCTGCTAGAACGGAAAAGAATAAAATGAGCTATTCGCAAGAAATCTGGCGAATTCGGCTTGCAAAATTTTCAACAAAGCATGCTTAAAATTTGTTAGCATACGCGCCACTGTCGTATTGGTTTCTGGTTGGCTCGCCGTAACGCCGTCTTATTTTCCTTCTGGAAGGTGACGGGTCTGACGGCCAGCGTGTAGCCGACCCGGTTCGGATGCGACGGAATGTACCGTATCAAAGCGCTGCCAGCGTGCAGGTCAGCAGATCCTATGAGGTGCGAAGCTCCAACCGTTCACGGCAAATCAATCGCCAATTCTGGTTATCGGGAGCTTTCATACGCGTGAATCCCATAAAAACGGGATTTGGCGTAGACGCCATTCTAATCTGCTTTCCTTCGCGAGTTCGGTTGTGCCTTCTTTAATTAACGGGAGGTTTAAATGTTTACACGCATGTTTTGGGCGCTTCTATGCGCACTGATTGTTTTCCCCTGCTCTTCGACGGCCAAGGAAAGGAGCGGCGAAGTCGAAATTGTCGTCACCATCGCCGCCCCGGATGACAGCTCGGACGTAAGAGTCTGGATTCCTTATCCTGTCTCGAACAATACACAGGACATATCGAACGCCAGAATAAACGGCAACTTCTCACAAAGCGGCATTTACGGCGAGAAGGAAACCGGCAACCTTGCCCTGTACGCCGAATGGGCAAAGCCTGCAAAGGACCGCACCATCACGCTAACCTTTAATGCCGCAGCCAGGGAATTGGTAAAAAAAGATTTCCCTGCAGTAGAACCCGCTATTCCTGTTGAAGTGCAGGAGTACCTCAAGAGCTCCAAGTTCATTCCGACGGATGGTAAAGTCAAGGAAGTTGCCCTCAGCGTAACCAATAACAAACAGAAAATTAGTGATAAGGCACGTGCCGTTTACCAGTGGGTAGTTGAAAACACAGTAAGGGATCCGGATGTCAAGGGGTGCGGCACCGGAGAAGTTGATATACAGATTGTCAAGAGGAGCGGGAAGTGTGCTGATATCAGTTCGGTCTTTGTTTCAATTGCCAGGGCAGCAGGCGTGCCGGCACGGGAGGTGTTTGGTCTCAGGCTGGGCAAGAAGGATGATGAGGACATGACCGGCGGGCATCACTGCTGGGCCGAGTTTTACGTGCCCGGCTACGGCTGGGTTCCTGCGGATCCGTCCGACGTCAGAAAGGCCATGTTGGCTGAAAAACTGGATCTCAAGGACGCCCGGAAGTACATAGATTATTATTTCGGCGCGGTTGACGAATACAGGATTGCCTTGGCTAGGGGCGGAAGAGGGTACTACCTGAACCCGCGACAGAATGACGGCCCGTTGAACTATTTCATGTATCCCTATGCCGAAGTAAGCGGGAAATCCCTTGAATGGTTGGCGGCCCAGACCGACCTGAAATACAAGATCAAGTTTAAGGCGCATTGATTAAGGCGATATGGCAAATTGTATATTGAAAAATAATTTAAACCCGGAAATGTCATGCGGCATTATCCATGCCGCCATGTTTAAACGTTTAGGAGGTGATTCCGATGAAAAAGTGGCACGGTATTGGTGGTTTTCTTTCCAAATTGAGCATGGCGCTGTTTCTTCTGGCCGGGAGCGCTATCTGCATGGCCGGTGTGACAGACATCCCGCAGGCCGAACTGATTCAGCGCATCAAGGCTAACCCCGCAGGCCTTATATTAGACGTGCGCAGCCCGGAAGAGTACGCGGAAGGCCATATTCCGGGCGCAATCAATATTCCCCATGACCAGTTGGGTTCACGCCTTGCCGAGATCAGTTCGCATAAGGACAAGGATATAGTGCTGTATTGCAAAAGCGGCAAGCGTGCGGGCATCGCCGCTGGCATCTTGCAAGCTGCAGGTTTCAGCAAATTGCTGCATCTGGTTGGCGATATGAACGGCTGGCTCAGTAACGGCAATCTGCCGGTAAAGAAATAACAAACCAGATGTGTAGTCCGCCCACGGCTCTTCCGGGGTGCTGTTGAGCGGCAAAGTCGAGCAACAAATTTACCGGTTTGCGCCCTATCTTCAATGTTTGTAGTCCCCGGGTATGCAAAGTCGGGATCATGCCTCCATGGTCCCAGCTTTCGCTCCTCCAGGCTCATCTCACGTTGGAAACACGCCCTTTCGTTCAGGCTTATTTGTCGTTGGAGAAGGCTCTAAACTGGCGCATAATCGTTTTGGGCATTACACTGAAACCCATCCAATTTTTGCATTTTGGCAATCCACGACCATGGGCACTCAAAATAATTATCTGGTAATCACCGCTTCGGGAGAAGATAAAGTAGGTCTCGTCGATCGGCTTTCGAGCAAAATCACCGAGAGCGGGTGCAATATCGAAGAAAGCCGCATGGCCGTATTGGGGGATCAGTTTGCCCTCATCATGCTGCTTTCCGGCCCATGGAATGCGCTTACCAAGCTCGAAGGACAAATAGAATCGCTGGGAGATCAGCTCGGGCTCGCCATTATTCACAAGCGAACCCGGCAACGCGAGCGGACGCAACCTGCGGTTCCTTACGTGGTGGAAGCGGTCGCCATGGATCATCCCGGCATCGTGCGCAACCTGGCCGCTTTTTTCTCCAAAAATGGAATCAATATCGAGGAACTTCAGACCGGCACCTACCCGGCGCCCCATACCGGCACATCCATGTTTTCCGTTGCCATGACGGTGGGCATTCGTGCCGACGTTCACATTCCCACCTTGCGCGGAAATTTTCTCGATTACTGCGATGACCTGAATCTGGACGCGAGCTTCGAACCTGCAAGAGTTTGATAATTTTTATCCCCATGCCACCGGGCTAACCAGATGGCCATGCGCGCCATCAGGCGCTATGTTGCACTGCACTCTAATGCCATTTTTCCAGCCATTCGATCAGCGCATCCTGCGCCGCTTGCCCGTATTTCGCGTTCGGATGGTTGATGATGAACACCATTATCCATTGTTTTCCGCTTCGCGCATGCACATAGCCGGCAATGGATTTCACTCCTTCCAGCGTGCCGGTTTTGAGATGGGCATAACCGGCGACCCCGTTGCCATTCAGGCGTTTTTTCACCGTGCCGTCCATGCCCAGGATCGGCAGGGAGGCCTCCAGTTCGGCGGAGAACGGGCTGCGCGCGGCGCGTTGCAGGATATCGGCGAGATGTTGTGCGCTGATGCGTTCCGTGCGCGACAGGCCCGCGCCGTTTTCCAGCACCAGTTCGGGAAATTGCAGTTGCTGTTTATTCAGCCATCGCTGAACGGCTGCGGTGCCGCCGGAAACATTCCCGGGAACACCGTCCGCTGCGCCCAGCGTCAAGAATAATTGCCGCGCCATGGTGTTATTGCTGAACTTGTTGATGTCGCGGATCACTTCCGCCAGCGGCGGGGAATGGCGTGTGGCAAACGGCGGCCGGTCGGGCGCGCTGCCACCGCGCAGCTTGCCTTGCAGCGTGCCGCCCAGTTCTTTCCATAATGCGCTGAATACCGACAGGAAATAATCGTCGTGAGGCAGCAGCGAAATGTAATCTTCCACCTCGCCGCAGTTTGCCGGAATGGCGCCTTCCAGCACGATGCTGGTTCCTTCCATGCGCGCCTTGAAAGCATCGTCGCCACGGCAGGGCAATGTTGCCGAGGTCGCAATGCGATTGTCCAGTTTGTAGCCGGACAGGTCGGGTTCGAGTAACGCGGAGGCCGCGCTGCCATCCGGTATCAGGCGCAAACGTAGCGCGTTGAAATTGAGCAGCAGCGCATCCGCTCCGACGTTATATGCGCGCACGGGGTCGTTGTCGAATGCTGCCGGATCGTGATTGGCGGGCTCGAAAAAACTGCGATCCAGTATCACGTCTCCGCGAATTTCGCGCAGCCCGCGCTGGCGCAATTCATGCAGCCACATCCAGAATTGCTCGACGGTCAGCTTCGGGTCGCCGTAGCCCTTGAACACCAGATTGCCATATAGCACACCATTTCCCAGCTCGCCATCCAGATAGGCCTCGGTCTTCCAGCGGTATGCCGGGCCGAGTGTCTCCAGCCCGACCAGTGTGGTAAGCAGTTTCATGGCGGAAGCCGGATTGACCGCCAGCCTGGCGTTCTGGCTGATAACAGGCTGTCGTGATTGCGTTTGCTGCACCACGATGCTGATGCCGCTCAACGGAATACCTGCGTGCTTGAGCGCCTCGCTGACGGGTTTCGGCAGGCTGGCTGCAGCGGCAGTGTTGCCGATGGCAACCAGTAATAACGATGCGGCGAGAATTTGCTTCATGGCATCAAGTCAGTTGTTCGACAACCTGCAAGGTTCGCTTTACCAGCAAATCCATTTCTTCCTCACCGATGATGTACGGCGGCATGAAGTAAATCGTGTTGCCGATGGGGCGCAGCAACAGTTCGTTTTGCAGCGCGAGCGCGAAACAGCGCTGCGCGAAATCGCGGTGCGTGCTATCCACTTCGAACGCCCAGATCATGCCGGTGTTGCGCCAGTTGCGCACCGCGCGATGATCGCGCAACGGTAATGCAATACCATTCAGATATGCCGCCTTGTCGCGGTTTGCGGCTAACACATTGTCCCGCGCAAAGATATCCAGCGTGGCCAGCGCGGCGCGGCAGGCCAGCGGATTGCCGGTGTAAGAATGCGAGTGTAAAAAACCGTGCGCCGTTTCGTCGGCATAAAACGCCTGGTAAATTTCGTCGCACGTCATCACCACGGACAGCGGCAGATAACCGCCGGTGATGCCTTTGGAGAGCAGCAGGAAGTCTGGCGTGATTCCCTCTTCCCCAGCCCCCCTTACGTAAACGCGAGAGGGGAGCGTGCCACTGTTTTTGTCCCCTCTCCCCTTGAGGGAGAGGGTTAGGGAGAGGGGCGAGGCCTGCTCGCACGCAAACATCGTCCCCGTCCGCCCCATGCCGACGGCGATTTCGTCGGCGATCAGATGCACGCCGTATTCGTCGCACAGTTGGCGCACGCGCTGCAAATAAACAGGGTGATACATCGCCATGCCTGCCGCACCCTGCACCAGCGGCTCGACGATGAAGGCGGCAAGCTGTGCGCGGTGTTGCTGCAAGTGTTGTTCGAGCGCTATGGCACAGCGCAAAGCGTAATTCTCTGCATTTTCTCCGGCAGCGGCCTTGCGCCAATCCGGGTTGGGCACGATGGACTGCTGGCGGATCAGCGCGCCATACGCATCGCGGAACAGCGCAACATCCGTTACCGACAATGCCCCCAGCGTTTCACCGTGGTAGCTGTTTTCAAGGCTGATGAATTGCGTCTTGCCCGGCTTGCCGGTATTGCGCCAATAGTGGGCGCTCATCTTCAGCGCGATTTCTACCGCCGATGCGCCGTCCGAGCCATAGAAACAATGCCCCAGCCCGACCGGAGCCAGGTCGCGCAATCGTTCGGAAAGCTGCACCACCGGCTCATGGGTGAAACCCGCCAGCATCACATGCTCCAGCGCCTCAAGCTGGTCGCGCAGCGCGGCGTTGATGCGCGGGTTGCAATGCCCGAACAGGCTCACCCACCACGAACTGACTGCATCCAGATAGCGTTTCCCGTCGCAGTCGTACAGCCACACACCCGCGCCGCGCGCTATCGGCACCAGCGGGAAACTCTCGTAATGCTTCATCTGCGAGCAAGGATGCCAGACGGCGGACAGGCTGCGCGTGAGAAGACTGGCGTTGGTTTGGATATGATTCAGCATGGGCTGAATCATAGCGGTTTTGTGGTTCGACAGCAGGATAATGTCAAATGTGCGGCGTTTGTTATAGCCGCCCCCAGCCCTCTATCCTTTCCCCCAGAGGGGGAAAGGGCAATCGCTCCCCCTCCGGGGGAAGGATTGGGTGGGGGCGGCGAGCATGGCAGAGGCGGTATTCTTGCCATGCCTGTCAGGGCATGATTTCCACATACTCGTAGACCTCGCAATCGCGCAGAGTCTTGCGTATGTCCAATGGCGCTTTTGCGTACCATGCCTGTGGGGCGTGACGGTCTATTTCCCTCCCGAGAAACCTGACCAGCTCGCAGATCGGCTCGACAACTTTGCTGCGGTATTCCTTGTCGCCTTTCACATAAGCGAGATAAAGGTTTTTCATGCAATTGCCCCTGCACCACGCCTCGGCTTCGCAGCTTCCGCAAGGCATGTTCGGGTGCGGCTGCAGCGGGCTGTGCTTGAGCCAATTCGCGATTACATCCCCTTGCAGCATCTCGGGTACGTACATCATGTCCGGGCATGGGAAAATCTTGCCGTCCGGCATCACGTTGAGAATATGCGTCGATACCCGGCATTGTGTTTTGCCGTGATAGAGCTCGGCTGCACGCGTGGGCAGCACTTTGTTGCGCACGATGCCCATGATGGGAATGATCGGGTACAGTGTCTCGCTGGAGAAAAATTTGTCCACCAGTTGCGCGATCACCGCTTTTTTCTTTTCCATCGCGGCGGGAGAATAGGTTCCTTCGCCGGCGACGAACTGGAAATACACATAATCAAAAGTGCTTGCCAACTCGTCCAGTTCCTCGAACGAGGTTTCCGCGCTGCTCCAGGTCACACGCGCCGTGAAAGTGCCCGCCATCCGGTCGCGCACCGCCCGAGTATTTTTGACTACCTGCTGATACACGCCGCGCCCCCGGAAGCCGTCGGTGATTGCTTCGCCGCCGTCTATGGAAAGCAGGATATTCGAGAGGTTTGCGAGAACGCTGTCCGGCAGGCCATCCAGCAACGTGCCATTGGTCTGGAGCTGGAAGCGGAAGGCGGGGTAACGTTCCATGATTTCTTTTATGAAGCCGATGTTAAGGGTCGGCTCGCCGCCGTAGAAAGTGACATAAACCTCGTGCCTGGAAAGATGTTTCTCGATGAAGGCGCCCAGCGTATCCAGATCATAAGAGACTTTGTCCTGCGAGCCTACCACGTCACCCACACCGAGCGAACAATAAGTGCATTTCAGGTTGCACTTCAGCGTGGTGAGCAGTTGCAACTCGACGCGGCCGCCTACGATGGGCGAAACCGGGGCGGCTTCATTGGCTGGAACTCTGTCCTGCGACCGAACGGGTAAAAATGTGACTGGGGTAGATATAGCTGAGTTTTGCATAATAAAATATTTTTTGGTCAGAGAAGGAACAATAAATTTTTGCCCGTGTACCGGTCTTGTAACAATAGATATTTGCTGCGCCCGTTACTTCTTACTGTGTCACAAAGCGATCAAGGGATGCGGTGCAAGGCAAAATCGGGCGAAGCGGGTCAAGCGGGGGTGGGCGGCTTGCCGTTGCCGCCCAACTCGCAAAAAACGGAGTTTACATGGAGTAAATGAGCATTTTGAGCCCGGTTTTAACGCCGCAATGCGCCCTTCAGCGCTTCGTGACACAGTAGAATTACACACCTTGACCAATTATGCACCTAACGAAACCGGCAGTGAATTATCCGCCGATTTACGGGTTCGTTCAATATCGGCGCCAATCGCGAGTCAAGCGATTGCAGTGGATTGCAGGGATGCATGCTGCCGCTGCTCAAACTGTATTTGAGGGGGTAATTTTCCGACCGACAAGACAGCATATAATCTTACTGTGTCACAAAGCGATCAAGGGATGCAGTGCAAGGCAAAATCGGGCGAAAAAGCGGAGTTTACATATAGTAAATGAGCATTTTGAGCCCGATTTTAACGCCGCAATGCGCCCTTCAGCGCTTTGTGACACAGTAAGAATAAGTTCGTGCCTGTTTACCTGATCGGGCATCCATAAGCATGCGTTGCAAAACCGGCTTTGCTTTCAGTATTGCGCTATCTGTGGCATTCTGCGCGCCTCAAATGTGCGTATAACAATTATTACTGTCGGCCTTGTTTTGTAATTTTAAGGCGACAGTTGGGGGATGGCAGCAATGAAGTGTGTGGATGATTTTCGCCTGTGTTTTGGCAAGCATGAGTTGGTGCCAATCATGATCGGCGGGATGGGCGTGGATATTTCGACAGCCGAATTGGCATTGGAAGCCGCACGGCTTGGAGGTGTCGGGCATATTTCGGATGCAATGTTGCCGTCGGTTACCGATCGCCTTTACAAGACCCACTTCGTCAAGGAAAAGCTACGGCAATATAAATACAACGTCGAAAACCCGGATAAATCCAAGGTTCAATTCGATCTCGGGCACCTCGCCGAGGCGACGCGCCTGCATGTCAGCCGCACCATGCAGGCGAAGCGCGGCGAGGGGATGATTTTCATCAACTGCATGGAAAAATTGACCATGAACGCGCCGCGCGAAACCTTGCGCGTCCGCCTGAGGGTCGCGCTGGACGAGGGTATAGATGGCATCACGCTCGCGGCCGGGTTACATCTCGGTTCGTTCGCCTTAATGGAAGATCATCCGCGTTTCCGTGATGCGAAGCTTGGCATCATCGTTTCTTCGTTGCGCGCCTTGCAATTGTTTCTGCGCAAGAATGCCAAATTGAATCGCCTGCCCGATTTTATCGTGGTGGAAGGCCCGCTGGCGGGCGGGCACCTGGGCTTCGGAATGGATTGGGCACAGCATGACTTGCGCACTATCGTCGGCGAAATCCGGCAGTATCTCCAGGCCGAAAAACTGGATATTCCGTTGATACCGGCGGGTGGAATCTTTACCGGCACCGACGCGGTCAGCTATCTGGACGAGGGTTCTGCCGCAGTCCAGGTGGCGACGCGCTTTACCGTCGCAAAGGAGTGCGGTATCCCGCAAAAGGTGCAGCAGGAATACTTCAAGGCCAGCGAAAACGACATCGAGGTGAACATGTTGTCGCCGACCGGCTACCCGATGCGTATGCTCAAGAATTGCCCGGCAATCGGCTCGGGCATACGCCCAAACTGCGAAGCATTCGGCTATATCCTCGACGCCAACGGCAATTGTTCATATATCGAGGCATATAACCGCGAGCTGGCGGCACATCCCGGAGCCAGGAAGATATCCGTCAAGGACAAGATATGTTTGTGTACCCACATGCGCAATTATGATTGCTGGACTTGCGGGCATTACACCTATCGCCTCAAGGATACGACCCGCCGCAATGCGGACGGCACTTACCAGATATTGACCGCCGAACATATTTTTCACGATTACCAGTTCAGCGCCGGCAACAAGGTTGAACTCCCCGCGCAACACCCCCAAGCAAAATAAACCCTGCCTCGCTCTCACGAATCATGGCCTGCCTTCCCTTATCCACCAACGGCAAACCCAAAATCATACGTACCGGCTCCGGGGTGCAAATAAAAGTGGGGCTTCGTGAAAGAGTGTGGGTAAAAATGGCCATGTATTCGCTTGAAAGCATTATTGGAAGTGCATTTTCGTAGGGCGGGCTATGCCCGCCAGATAAAGCTGTCGGGCATAGCACGACCTACGGATTATTGTCTCTTCAAAATGGAAATGGAATTACCCCCTCTCCGACCGTGTTTGAACTGGCTTCAGCCCGACATGTCGGATTAAAACCCACCCTTTAAAGGCTTGCCTTGATCTGCCACGCAGCATGGCAAGCCACACATTTCGCCAGCGTGTTGGAGGTCATTTTCAGCAGTTCCGGCACCGGTGTGCCGCTTTCTGCTGCCTTGGCGATGTCGTCCATGTCGCGGTGCAGGCTCAAGCCCAGTTGTTTGAACTCGATCGGCAGTTTTGTCATCAGCGTCGGGTTGGCATCCGTAGCGGCGGCCATGCCCGCGCTGCGGGCCGCGTTGGCGATAAGTTGCGCATTGCCCTGATTCACGCCCTCAAGTATCGCTTGCGTCGCGGCAAGCAGCCCGCGCATTTCCTTCATGACAAAGTCGCGCTCGCCGATTTGCAACACGACTGCGGTTCTTCCGTCGGTACCCGCAGCGGTGTTCCCGCGAATGAAGAACCAGACAAATACGGCAATAGTGACAACCCAGAGCAGCAGGGCGATTTTGGTAAGCATGTTCGGTTTCATGTGGTGTGCTTTATCGGGTGATGGGGGCGCAAAATAGAGGGGGTTCGCCGCGTTGTCTGTGCTGAAAGCCCCCATAGGGGCGCGATTTATCGCGCCCCTGCAATAAAATTACACGTCCAGATTCTTGACGCCCAGCGCGTTCTTTTCGATGAACGCGCGGCGCGGTTCGACCACGTCGCCCATCAGGGTGGTGAAAATCTCGTCGGCGCTGATCGCGTCTTCGATCTGCACCTTGAGCAGGATGCGGTTGGTCACGTCCATGGTAGTTTCCCATAACTGGCTCGGGTTCATCTCGCCCAAGCCCTTGTAGCGCTGGATGTTGACGCCTTTCTTGGCTTCTTCGAGCAGCCATTCGATGGCTTGCTTGAAGCTGGTCACGGCGCGTTTCTGCTCGCCCCTGGCGATGTAGGCGCCCGGTTTGATCAGGCCGTTCAGTATGTCCGCCGCCTGGCGGATCTGCACGTAGTCGCTGCCCCTCAGGAAGTCGCGATCCATGTAGCTGACCGAGTAGTTGCCGTGAAAGAGCTTCTCAAGGCGCAGGCGGTGTTCGCCCGCTTCGTCGGTTTCCACCACGACCTTTATGCCGCCGCAGGCCTTTTCGAGCAGTTGCGCGCTGGTTTGCGCCTGCTTGGCGTCTTCCAGCGACAGGGTGGGCAGGATCAGCAGGGCGTGGCTGGCCTCCGGCGCGGTGAAATGCGACAGGCGGTCGATCACCGCTTCGGCGAGGAAGTATTGCTTGGCGATCTGCTCCAGCGCATCGGCCTGAATCGGAGCCGCGTCGGCTGAGGGGTGCAGCACGGCATTGTTCAGCGCGGACTTGAGCATGTAGATTTTCATCTCCTGATCGTCCTTGAGATAGCGCTCGTCCTTGCCCTGCTTGGTCTTGTACAGCGGCGGCTGCGCGATGTAGATGTGGCCGCGCTCGACCAGTTCGGGCATCTGCCGGTAAAAGAAGGTGAGCAGCAGGGTGCGGATATGCGAGCCGTCCACGTCCGCATCGGTCATGATGATGATGCGGTGGTAGCGCAGCTTGTCGGCGTTGTATTCGTCCTTGCCGATGCCGGTGCCGAGCACGGTGATCAGCGTGGCGATTTCCTGCGACGCGACGAGCTTCTCGAAGCGCGCTTTCTCGACGTTCAGTATCTTGCCCTTGAGCGGCAGGATCGCCTGGAACTTGCGGTCGCGGCCCTGTTTGGCCGAGCCGCCGGCGGAATCTCCCTCGACCAGATACAACTCGGACAGCGCGGGGTCTTTTTCCTGGCAGTCGGCCAGCTTGCCGGGCAGCCCCATGCCGTCCAGCACGCCCTTGCGGCGCGTCAGGTCGCGCGCCTTGCGCGCCGCTTCGCGGGCGCGGGCGGCATCGATGATTTTGTTGACGATGATCTTCGCGTCACCGGGTTTTTCCAGCAGGAACGCGCTCATCTGCTGGGCGATCAGGTCTTCGATCACCGGGCGCACCTCGGAAGACACCAGTTTGTCCTTGGTCTGCGACGAAAATTTCGGGTCGGGCAATTTTACCGACAACACGGCGGTCAGGCCTTCGCGCATGTCGTCGCCGGTGGTCTCCACCTTGGCCTTTTTCGCCATCTGTTCGGCTTCGATGTACTGGTTCAGGGTGCGCGTCATCGCGGCGCGCAGCGCGGTCAGGTGGGTGCCGCCGTCGCGCTGCGGGATGTTGTTGGTGAAGCATTGCACCGTTTCCTGGTAGGAGTCGTTCCACTGCATCGCAATCTCGGCGGTGATGCCGTCCTTTTCTCCGAGCGCGTAGAACACGGTGGGATGTAGAGGCGATTTATTGCGGTTCATGTATTCGACAAAGCCTTTGATGCCGCCGCTGAACGCGAAGTTTTCTTCCTTGCCGGTGCGGTGGTCGATCAGCGCGATTTTTACGCCGTTGTTGAGGAACGACAGTTCGCGCAGGCGTTTTGCCAGGATGTCGAAGTGGAATTCAACCAGGCCGAAGGTTTCCTTGGCCGCCAGAAATTGGACAACGGTGCCTTTTTTGCCGGAGTTGCCCACCACTTTCAGCGAGGCGACCGGGTCGCCGTGGCGGAATTCCATGAAGTGTTCCTTGCCGTCGCGGTATATGGTCAGCTTCAGCCACTCGGACAGCGCGTTGACCACCGACACGCCCACGCCGTGCAGGCCGCCGGACACCTTGTAGGAGTTGCCGTCAAATTTTCCGCCCGCATGCAACACAGTCATGATGACTTCGGCGGCGGAGCGGTTTTCCTCCTTGTGGATATCGGTGGGGATGCCGCGCCCGTTGTCATGCACGCTGATCGAGTTATCTGCATGAATAATAACATTAATTTCATTGCAGTGCCCCGCCAGAGCCTCGTCCACTGCATTGTCCACCGCCTCGAACACCATGTGGTGCAGGCCGGTGCCGTCATTGGTGTCGCCGATATACATGCCGGGGCGCTTGCGCACGGCTTCCAGCCCTTTCAGCACCTGGATGTTGTTGGAAGTGTATTCACTCATTAATTCTCTTTCTGATGCAGTTTTGTTTCACGTGAAACATTGTGGAATTTGCGCCCGCCGGATGGTTTGGCCTTGCCCGGTATGGTTTTTATTTATCGTTTGATTCTTCGCGGGCTGGTTTGGGTCATTGCGCGTTGTTTAAAATTATTCTCTTTAATCCCGGGTAATCCATTAGTGCCAAATACCTTTGTGGGAGCGGCTTCAGCCGCGATTGCCCTGTCATCCCCCGCACGATCTGTCGCGGCTGAAGCCGCTCCCACAAAAGCCATGCTGCAATTGGAGGGCGGGCGAATTTCTCTAATAATGGACTATTTGGGTTTAACCCTGATGATTTTCTTAAATGCGCATCGGCATTACAACATAGCGGAATTCCTGGTTTTCCGATGTCGTTATCAGGATGCTGCTGTTCGGGTCGCCGAACGAGAAGGTGGCGGTGCTGCTGCTGATGTTATTTAGCCCATCCATCAGGTAATTGACGTTAAAACCGATATCCAATGGCTCACCGTGGTAATCGGTCTCGATTTCCTCCTGTGCCTCTTCCTGCTCGCTGTTGCTGCTCAGGATGCTAAGGTTTTTTTCGGTAAGCACAAAACGAACACCGCGAAATTTTTCATTGGATAAAATTGCGACGCGCTGCAATGCCTGTTGCACCAATATCCGCTCCATATTGAGATGGTTGTCATATTTTGGTATGACGCGCTCATAGTCCGGAAATTTTCCTTCAATGATTTTAGTCGTCAATGTGATGCCGGAAAAAACGGCCTTGACTTGTTGCTGTGAAAATTCCAGGTCGACGCTTTCATCGTTATCTGCCAGCAGCTTGGATAATTCCACGACTGCTTTGCGCGGTAAAATAATTTCCTGTTTTTCATGGCTCCCTTCGATCGTTCCGGCGTTGTACGCCAGCCGGTGCCCATCGGTAGCCACTGCTTTGAGTTTGTTTCCCTCGACAATCAACAAAACGCCGTTGAGATAATAGCGCACGTCTTGTTGTGCCATTGCGTATTGGACGGAAAGCAATAAGCTCTTCAGGTCTTTTTGCGCCAATGTTATTTTTTTGGCATTTTCCAGCTGGTTGCTCAGTTTTGGAAAATCCATCGCGGGTAAGGTTTGCAGGCTGAAACGGCTCTTGCCCGATTTTATTTGCGCTTTATTTTCTTTGGTTTCTATGGTGATTTTGCTTGGGTCGGGAAGAACACGCAGGATTTCCTGTAATTTTTTACCGCTGACTGTAATAGACGCGCCGGTTCCGTTGCCTGAGCCGGTATCAATGGTTGTCGTAATTTGTATTTCTAGGTCGGTCGCGGTGAAACGTATCTTGCCGTCCTGGTTTTCAATTAAAACATTCGATAGTATGGGAAGTGTTTGCTTTCTTTCCACAATACCTATAACTATTTGTAATGGTTTGAGTATGGTTTCTTTATCTGTTTGTTCAATAAACATAATATAAATCCTTAATAAGAACTAATAAACTTGACCCAATCGTGTTAACAACCTAAAAAATCTTTTTAATTCATTACGATACCAAACGCATAATCACAAAGGATTGCTGTTGGCAATCGATGGGGCAATGTGGACAACTTTCGCACCTGCGGAAAACATGCAAATTATCCACATTGTGCAGACATTAAATTCACAGCTTTATCTTCGCAAAGTTTGAAGCAAAATTTTATAGTCGGCATCGATCGTTGTATCCGACGCTTTAAGGCCTGCTATCGTTTTACAGGCATGTATGACGGTAGAGTGATCCTTCCCGCCAAAAGCATTGCCGATTTCGGGCAGGCTCATGGTAGTCAATTCACGTGCGAGAGACATCGCTGTCTGTCGCGGCCGGGTCAGGTTCCGAGTTCTTTTTTTAGAGAGCAGGTCAGCCATTTTGATATGGTAATAGTCGGCAACAGTTTTTTGTATGTTATCGATGGATATCTGCCTGCTTTGTGCAATCAGTATGTCTTTTAAAGCTTCTTTTGCTGTTTCAACGGAAATGGTGCGGCAATGAAATTTGACATAGGCTTCGACGCGCTTCAGCGCCCCCTCCAGTTCCCGTATATTTGAATTGACGTGCTTTGCAATAAAGAAAGCCACGGCTTCGTCGAGCATGTAACCGCTCAGGCTGGCTTTTTTCAGCAGGATGGCAACGCGCATTTCCAGCTCCGGCGGTTCGATGGCGACAGTAAGCCCCCACCCAAAGCGCGAAACCAGGCGACTATCAAGCCCGGCAATTTCTTTCGGGAAGGTATCGCTGGTCATTATAACTTGCTTATGCGAGTCGATTAGTGTGTTGAACGCATAAAAGAATTCTTCCTGGGTTTTATTTTTACCGGCAAAAAACTGGATATCGTCGATCAGCAGGATGTCGAGCGAGTGGTAATATTGCTTGAACTCCTCGAATTTGTTGGACTGGTAAGCGCGCACGACATCTGAAACGTATCGTTCGGCGTGCATATAGCAAATTTTCATCTGTGGGCTGTTTGCCTTGATTTGATTGCCAATTGCCTGAATTAAATGGGTTTTCCCTAAACCGACTCCGCCATAAATAAAAAGTGGGTTGTAGGAGGCGCCCGGCAATTCGGCGACTTGCGTGGCGGCGGCAAAAGCGAGCTGGTTGGCTTTGCCGATCACAAAGCTGTCGAAAGTCAGGTTGGGGTTGATTTTTCCATAGCTGCGGAACGAAGTCTCGACTTTAGGTTTGTTAGACGGAGGGGGCGGGGTCGTGATTTTTTTTGGGGCCGTCTCGCTTGGACTATCCTCGGCATCAGTTTCCAGAACACGAAATTCAAAGGGCGGAATGCGCGAGTAGGCCAAGCCTGCCTGGCGGCTGATTTCCGGTAAAAATCTTTCTTGGACAAGCTTTAAAGTAAAGCTGTTTGGCGCGGTAAGCACCAGCGCCCCCCCCTCTTTTTTGAGAAGCAATGGTTTTATCCACGAATTGAATTGTTGCGGCGGCAGGCTCTTTTCAAACGAGCGGAGGCATGAGTCCCAAAAAGAAATGTCCTGCATGATTGCGTGGGAATGGGGATGGGTTCTTCGGTAATGAAAGTTGTGGCATTCTACAGGGCAAGCTGAAACTTATCCACAAGCAAAAAAGTAAAATATGCTTGACAGGTGTGCCCGAAGGCTTTGTAATGCCGCGTTTTACGATTTACCCGGGAAAAACATGAAACGTACATATCAACCATCCGTAGTTAAGAGGAAGCGCACCCACGGTTTTTTGGTGCGCATGAAGACACGCGGTGGCCGCGCTGTTATCAATGCGCGCCGCGCAAAGGGCCGTGCCAGGCTCGCGGTTTAATATACCGGCCCCGCAGCCCGGCCTATCGGCCAAATTCACCGCCGCGCACCGCTTGTTGCGCGAAAATGGTTTTGATCGGGCTGTCCGGGCCAAAAGCATATCTGACAGCCACTTCAAAATTTTCTTTGTGGGCAACGGAAAAAAAAATGCCAGGCTAGGAATAATTGTGGGTAAAAAAACGCTATCCGGCGCAGTCGACCGAAACCGCGCAAAAAGAATCATCAGGGAGGCGTTTCGTCAACACGGCATCAAACTGCTCAAACTTGATATAGTTGTGATGTTGAGGCGCGCAGATCCGCCGGGCGCGCAAGCCGGAAATTTGAAAACGCTGTTTAGCCAGGTAGAAAACAGATGCGCAGAATTGTGATCAAGCTGATACATGGCTATCAATATCTGATCAGTCCACTCAAACCGCCAGCGTGCCGATTTACACCCACCTGCTCATACTATACCTGCGACGCACTGGCGAAACACGGTGTAATAAGGGGAGGGTGGCTCGGCATTAAACGGTTGCTGCGTTGCAATCCCTGGAACCCCGGCGGATACGACCCCGCACCATAAAACATCAGGTTCGATCATGGATTTGCAAAGACTTTTTTTGTTCTTGATTTTTGCGTTTTCTCTGGGTTTGGTTTGGGATGGCTGGCAACGCCACCAGCACCCCGAGCGATATACCCAGCAAAGCGCGCCAACAAAAGAAGCGTCACCAGCGGCTTTGGCGCAGCCGCCCGCAACTTTTGTTCCGGTCGCCCAGCCTTCTGCCGCAACCGCACCGGTCGTTGTTGTCCAGCAGCCTGCCCGGCAAGCCGCCGGAAAAACAATCCATGTCAAGACCGATATTCTTGAGGCCGAAATCAGCACCCTGGGCGGGGACATCAGCCGGCTGGCGCTGTTGAAGCACCCTGACGCGCTGGACAAAAACAAGCCCCTGGTGCTTTTTCATCGCGGTGCCGGGACACACAATTATGCCGCGCAGAGCGGCTTGCTCGGAGATGGGCTGCCCAACCACACCAATACGTTTATTCCGGAACAAGACCAGTATGTGCTTTCCGGGAATGCCGAACAGGTGCTGGTGCGGCTGAAAGCCGAGGGCAAATTCGCGCTAAAGGCAACCAAGGTAATCACCTTCCATAAAGGAAGCTACCTGATCGGTGTCGGCTATGAGCTGGAGAATGGCGGGCAACAACCGGTAGCGGCAAACAGTTACTACCAACTGGTTCGCGATAGCGCCGCGCTGGCGGGCAGCACCGCGTTTTTACCTACCTATGTCGGCGCTGCGGTCTATACCGACAAGGAGAAATTTCAAAAGGTGGAGTTTCCGGAAATAGAAAAGGGCAAAGCGAACTACCCCAAACAGGCCGAAGACGGCTGGATCGGGATATTGCAACACTATTTTGTTGCGGCCTGGCTGCCCGGGGAAAAGGCAAATCGCGAATATTTCACGCGCAAACTGGACGGCGATTTATATTCGGTGGGGGTGATCTTGCCGGCGCAAGCCGTAAATCCCGGCCAGAAAGCGCTGGTGGGCAGCACACTTTATGTCGGTCCCGCCCGGACCGACCTGGACAAAATCGCCCCAGGATTGGGGCTGACGGTTGATTACGGCTGGCTGACCGTCCTTTCTGCTCCGCTGTTCTGGGTCATGGCGCTGTTTTTTGACTGGACGCACAACTGGGGCGTCGCCATCATTCTGCTGACCGTCCTGATCAAGCTGTTGTTTTTCCCGCTGTCTGCTGCAAGCTACCGCTCCATGGCAAAGATGCGCGTGGTTGCGCCCAAGCTGGAAAAAATAAAACAGCAATGCGGCAGCGACCGGGAAAAGCTGAACAAGGCCATGATGGAGCTGTACAAAACCGAGAAGATCAACCCGCTGGGCGGATGCTTGCCGGTGGTGGTGCAAATCCCGGTTTTTATCGCCTTGTACTGGGCTATCCTGGCGAGCGTAGAGTTGCGTTACGCGCCATTCTTCGGCTGGATAACCGACTTGTCGGCCGCCGATCCGTATTACATTCTGCCGCTGGTGATGGGGGTCAGCATGGTTATCCAGATGCGCCTCAATCCGAAACCGCCGGATCCCATCCAGGCCAGGGTCATGCAAATCATGCCGATCGCCTTCAGCATCATTTTCTTCTTCTTCCCCGCCGGGTTGGTGTTGTACTCCATCGTGAACAACATCCTTTCCATCGGCCAGCAGTGGTACATCACCCGGGCTGCCGAGGATGAAAGCAAAGCTGCCGCAACCAAACGCTGACGCCATCGCCGCTATTGCCACCGCGCAGGGGCGCGGCGGGATCGGGGTGGTCAGGGTGTCCGGGCGGCACATCGAAACCCTGATATGCGGAATATTGGCCAAGCTGCCTGTCGCGCGGCATGCCACACTCAGCAATTTCATGGACGAAAACGGCGGCATCCTGGATCAGGGTGTCGCCCTGTTTTTTCCCGCACCGCATTCGTTTACCGGTGAAGACGTGCTCGAGCTGCAAGGGCACGGCGGCCCCGCCGTGTTGCAACTGGTGCTGCGGCGCTGCCTCGATCTGGGTGCGCGCCTGGCACAGCCCGGCGAATTCACGCGCCGTGCCTTTTTGAACGGCAAACTCGACCTGGCACAGGCAGAAAGCGTTGCCGACCTGATCGAGGCCAATACCACCGAAGCCGCGCGCAGCGCGATGCGCTCCCTGCGCGGGGAGTTTTCAGCCGCCATCCGCGGCATGGTCGATGAATTGGTCCATCTGCGCATGTTGGTCGAGGCGATGCTGGATTTTCCGGAAGACGAGGTGGGCAGCGTCGATCTGGAGCGTCGCGATGCCTTGCTGAATACTGTCCGGTCGCGCTTGCAGCATACGCTGGATACTGCCAAGCAGGGCAGCCTGCTGCGCGAAGGCGCGCATGTGGTCATTGCCGGGCAGCCGAATGTCGGCAAATCCAGCCTGCTGAACCGCCTGGCCGGTGAGGAGGTGGCGCTGGTCAGCAACATTCCCGGCACCACCCGCGATGTGATCCGCCAGGCGATCCATATCTGCGGGGTTCCGTTGTACATCATGGATACCGCAGGGTTGCGCGACCCCGACGACGCGGTGGAGAGCATGGGTATCGCGCGCGCCCATCAGACCATGCACCGCGCCGACCTGATCCTGTTGCTGCTGGATGCGAGCAAAGGGTTGACGGCGCAGGATGAGGCGATTCTTTCCGGTTTGCCCGCAGACATTCCGAGACTGCTGGTATTCAACAAGACCGACCTGCTGGATAGGGACGCTGTTGTGTTTGACAACGCGCCGCTTGCCGGGGCCGCGTTTGTCGGCGTATCCGCCAAAACGGGCGCCGGGATAGAGGAGCTGTGCGGCAAGTTGCTGGAAGCGGTGGGTTGGCGCGACCAGGAAAGCGGCGCCTTCATGGCGCGGGAGCGGCATTTGCGCGCCTTGAGGTTGGCGCAAACCCATCTCGCCCAGGCGCAAACAGTGCTGGACAGGGCGGAGTTGTTCGCCGAGGAGTTGCGCATGGCGCAACGCGCGCTGAACGAAATCACCGGTGAATTCACCCCGGACGACCTGCTCGGTGAGATTTTCAGCAGATTTTGCATCGGAAAATAGTTTGCATTGTTCCACGTGGAACAATTTGTTGGTCAAGGTGTTTGGGATTGTAGATGCGCTGTTGTATGATGCGCGTCCTTTCCAAAATAGTTGTAACATGAATTTTTCTGGCAGTTTCGATGTGATCGTGGTGGGCGGCGGCCATGCCGGCACGGAGGCCGCCTTGGCCAGCGCGCGCGCGGGCTGCAAGACTTTGCTGCTCAGCCACAACATCGAGACGCTCGGGCAGATGTCCTGCAATCCCTCGATCGGCGGGATCGGCAAGGGGCATCTGGTCAAGGAGGTGGATGCGCTCGGCGGCGCGATGGCGGCGGCCACCGACGAGAGCGGCATCCAGTTCCGCATCCTGAATTCCAGCAAGGGTCCGGCAGTGCGCGCGACGCGCGCGCAGGCCGACCGCATCCTTTACAAGCAGGCGATCCGCTCAAGACTGGAAAGCCAGCCCAACCTGTGGTTGTTTCAGCAGGCCGTGGACGATCTGCTGGTCGGGTCATCCACCGCTGGGCAGGATCGGGTGAGCGGGGTGGTCACGCAACTGGGCTTGCGCTTCGGCGCGAAAACCGTGGTGCTGACGGCGGGCACCTTCCTGTCCGGGCTGATCCACGTCGGGCAGGCCAATTACCCTGCCGGGCGTGCCGGCGACCCGCCTTCCATCAGCCTGGCGCGCCGCTTGCGCGAACTGAACCTGTCGGCGGGACGGCTGAAGACCGGCACACCGCCGCGTATCGACGGGCGCAGCATCGATTATTCGGTGATGCGGGAGCAGCCGGGCGACGACCCGGTGCCGGTATTCTCGTTCATGGGCAATGCCGCGCAGCACCCACGGCAGATGCCGTGCTGGATCACAGAGACCAACCCGCGCACCCACGATATCATCCGTGGCGGGCTGGATCGCTCGCCGCTGTTCACCGGGGTGATCGAAGGGATCGGGCCGCGCTATTGCCCGTCCATCGAGGACAAGATCACGCGCTTTGCCGATAAATCCTCGCACCAGATTTTCCTCGAACCGGAAGGGTTGACCACCCACGAGGTGTACCCGAACGGCATATCCACCAGCCTGCCGTTCGACGTGCAACTGGCCTTGGTGCGCTCGATCAAGGGGCTGGAGAACGCGCATATCCTGCGCCCCGGCTATGCGATCGAATACGATTACTTCGACCCGCGCGGGCTGAAAAGCTCGCTGGAAACCAAAGCGATCCACGGGTTGTTTTTTGCCGGGCAGATCAACGGCACGACCGGTTATGAAGAGGCCGCCGCACAGGGCCTGCTGGCCGGGCTGAATGCGGCGCTGCAAGCCACCGGGCGGGAAGCCTGGTGCCCGCGCCGCGACGAGGCCTATCTGGGCGTGATGGTGGATGACCTGATTACGCGCGGCGTTTCCGAGCCGTATCGCATGTTCACCAGCCGCGCGGAATACCGCTTGCAATTGCGCGAGGATAACGCGGATCTGAGATTGACCGAGATCGGTTGCAAGCTGGGTATCGTGGACGAGGTGCGCTGGCAGGCCTTCGAGCAGAAGCGCGAGGCCATCGCGCGCGAACAGGAACGGCTGCGCAATACCTGGGTGAATCCGCGCAACCTGCCTGAAGTGGACGCGATGCGCGTGCTGGGCAAGCCGGTCGAGCGCGAATACTCGTTGCACGAACTGTTGCGTCGCCCGGATGTGAATTATGCCAGCCTGCTGACCTTGCCCGGCGCGGGCACAGGGGTGGTCGATGAAAAGGTCGCCGAGCAGGTGGAAACGCAGGCAAAATATCACGGCTATATCGAGCGGCAGCGCGACGAGATCGGGCGCAACGAACAATATGAAACGCTGGGGTTGCTGGAAGACCTGGATTATCGCGAGGTGCGCGGGCTGTCCGTCGAGGTGCAGCAAAAGCTCAATCAGTACAAACCTGAAACGGTCGGGCAGGCGGCGCGCATTTCCGGGATCACCCCGGCGGCGATTTCCTTGTTGCTGGTGCATATCAAGCGCGGTTTTCGCGATGGGCAGCAAGTGCAAAAATGCGCATGAACTTGGCTGAGGAATTACAGCACGGCGTGGCACAATTGGGAATCACGCTAGACGGGGACGCGCAGGGCAAGCTGCTGGATTATCTGGCGCTGCTGCACAAATGGAACAAGGTTTACAACCTGACGGCGATTCGCGATCCGCAGCAGATGGTAAGCAATCACTTGCTCGATAGCCTCGCAGTGTTGCCGCATCTGTGGGCGGGGCGGTGGCTGGATGTGGGGTGCGGCGCGGGTTTGCCGGGGCTGGTGTTGGCGGTCGCGCAGCCGGACTGGCAGTTCGCCATGCTGGACAGCAACAGCAAGAAAACCGGCTTCGTGCAACAGGCGACCATTGAATTGGGGTTAAATAATGTGAGTGTTCACTGCGCGCGCGTGGAAGATTGGCAAACTGATGAGCGGTTTGATGGAATTACCTCGCGGGCATTCAGTGAGTTGGGTGAGTTTTTGCGTAGCACCCGTCACCTCATTGCGCCGCAGGGGAGATGGGCGGCGATGAAGGGTGAGCCGCAGCAGGAATTGGCAGGGGTGCCGGACGGATGCAGGGTTGAGCAAATTGTGCAGTTGTGTGTTCCGGGCTTGGCTGCGGCACGCAGTCTGGTAATTGCAACATGTGATGGGGGCAAGGCAATATGACAAAAATACTGGCCATAACCAATCAGAAGGGCGGAGTGGGGAAGACCACGACCACCGTGAACTTGGCGGCCAGCCTTTCGGCGGCCCAGCAGCGCGTGCTGCTGATCGACCTCGATCCGCAGGGCAACGCCACGATGGGCAGCGGCATCGACAAGCGCGATTTGCAGGCCAGCATCTACGATGTGTTGCTGGGCGGCAAGACGATAGCCGAGGCGCGGATACGCTCGGAGGCCGGAAAATACGACCTGCTGCCCGCCAACCGGGAATTGGCCGGCGCGGAAATCGAGCTGGTCGATTTGCAGCATCGAGAAATGCGTCTGCGCGATGCGCTGCACTGTGTCGCGGCGGAATATGACTATGTGCTGATCGATTGCCCGCCCGCGCTGAATCTGCTGACGCTGAACGGCCTGTGCGCGGCCAGGTCGGTGATGATTCCGATGCAATGCGAATACTACGCGCTGGAGGGGCTGAGCGACCTGGTGAACACCATCCGCAAGGTGCGCGCCAATCTCAACCCTGATCTGGAGATCGAAGGGTTATTGCGCACCATGTTCGACCCGCGCAACATGCTGGCGCAGCAAGTCTCGGACCAATTGCAGGAACACTTCGGCAGCAAGGTTTACCGGACCGTGATTCCGCGCAATGTGCGGCTGGCGGAGGCGCCCAGCCATGGCGTGCCGGCGCTGTATCACGACAAGTTATCCAAGGGGACGCAGGCTTATCTGGCTTTGGCCGGAGAGTTGTTGAACAACGCGGCGCAATCGGCTGCAACAGCATAAGGGAAGCGATCATGACAAAGCTGCACAAGGGGTTGGGGCGGGGGCTGGATGCATTGCTGTCCGGCGGCAAGAGCGAAAAGGACGAAGTACTGCGCGATCTGAATGTCGCGATGCTCAAGCCGGGCAAGTACCAGCCGCGTTCGCATATGGACGAGGCCTCGTTGAATGACCTGGCGGCTTCGATCAAGGCGCAGGGGATCATGCAGCCGATCCTGGTGCGGCAACTCGCAGACAGCAGCTACGAAATCATCGCCGGCGAGCGGCGCTGGCGCGCCGCGCAACTGGCGGGGTTGACCCATGTCCCGGTGCTGGTGCGCAGCGTCCCGGATAATGCGGCGCTGGCGATGGCGCTGATCGAAAACATCCAGCGGGAAAACCTGAACCCGCTGGAAGAGGCGATCGGCCTGCAACGCTTGATCGACGAATTCAAAATGACGCATCAGGTCGCCGCAGAGGCGGTCGGTCGTTCACGCAGCGCGGCCAGCAACCTGCTGAGGCTGCTCAAGCTGCCCCCGGCCGTGCAGGCCATGCTGATGGAAAACAAGCTGGATATGGGGCATGCGCGTGCCTTGTTATCGCTGGAGGGCGCGCAGCAGGTGTTGCTGGCCAATAAAATTGTGCTGGAAGGGCTTTCGGTGCGCGAAGCGGAAAAACTGGCACAGAAACCGGGCCACGAACCGGGAAAGGGTAAGCCCAAGAAAACACACCGGCTCAGCCGCGATACCCAGCGGCTGCAGGAAGAAATGAGCGCGTGTCTCGGAACGCATGTGGAAATCAGACCAGGCAACAAGGGCGGGGGGAAGCTGGTCATCGAATATGCGAACCATGACCAGTTGGACGAGTTCCTGAACAAGCTCAAAAAGGGCAGGTAAGTTGGACAAGGAGGCCGGCGATTTACCGCGGCAATGTTTGACACCTTTGGAAAACGCCGCTATCATCGCCGCCCTTTACGCTGCCGAGTCTAGGGAAAAGAAGCTGGCGCGCCAGGTGATCCGGTTGCAAGCTGCGATTACGCTGATCGCGGCGGGCATTGCTTATGGCTTGTACGGTACAGCGCAATTTGCGATGGCGGTGTTAAGCGGGGGGTTGGTATCGGTTATCAACGGAATCTTGCTGGCATGGGGAATGTCCCGAACGGCTTTGCGTTCCGGGCATGAAGCGCATGATTCCAGCGATGCGCATCATCAGTTGCGGCTCATGTATTTTTACGCTGCCGAAAGATTTTTGGCGGTCGTTGCGCTGCTCGGCTTAGGCGTGGTGGTGCTGAAATTGGCGCCGCTCGCCTTGCTGGGCGGTTTTGTGGCGGGGCAGGCGACACTGTTGATAGCCCAATTGATTTTAAGCAGGTTCAAGACTGAAACAGCGACTAAAAATGTCTAGTGAAGCTCATACATCAGCGGATTACATCAAGCATCATCTCCAAAATCTCACCTATGGCCAATTGCCGGATGGCACATGGGGTATCGCGCATAGTGCCGAACAAGCCAAGGCGATGGGTTTCTGGGCGCTCAATCTGGATACCTTCATCATGTCCCTGCTGTTGGGCGCGGCGTTCATGCTGATGTTCCGCAGCGTTGCCAAGAGCATTAGCGCCGGGACACCCGGCGGTTTGCAAAATTTCTGCGAATGGGCAATCGAATTTATCGACAGCAGCGTACGCGGCTCTTTTTCCGCTAAAAATAATATGGTCGCCCCGTTGGCGCTGACTATTTTCTTCTGGGTTTTCTCGATGAATCTGATGGATCTGTTACCCATCGATTATGTTCCCCTGCTGATGAGCGCTTTGGGCGTGCCGTTTTTCAAGATCGTTCCTTCCACTGACCCGAATGCCACATTTGGCATGGCGATCGGTGTATTTGTGCTGGTGCTCTACTACAGCGTCAAGATGAAGGGTTTGGGCGGATTCGTGGGCGAGCTGACGCTGCAACCGTTCGGCAAATGGGGTATGCCGGTCAATCTGCTGCTGGAAGGCGTGAACCTGATCGCCAAACCGATTTCGCTCGCGCTGCGGCTGTTCGGCAACATGTATGCCGGCGAAATGATCTTTATTCTCATTGCGCTGATGGGCGGCGCCTGGGCCGGTGCGTCGCTGGGCGGCGTTACCTTGTACGGCTCGCAGATTCTGCTGTCGCTGGGCTGGGCAATATTCCACATCCTGATCGTCACTTTACAGGCGTTCATTTTCATGACGCTGACCGTCGTTTACATGGATATGGCGCACCAGGAACATCACTGAGTCAACATCACTAAATCAACACCCATAAAATAGATTTACCAACCTTAATTTTTTAACAGGAGCAATAAAAATGGAAATGGCAAACGCATTGCTGTACATCGCCGGAGCGCTGATGATGGGTCTGGGCGCGCTTGGCGCAGCCGTAGGTATCGGTATTCTGGGTGGCCGCTTTCTGGAAGGCGCTGCCCGTCAACCCGAACTTATCCCGATGCTGCGCACCCAGTTCTTCGTGGTGATGGGTCTGGTCGATGCGGTTCCGATGATTGCTGTGGGTATCGCAATGTATGTTCTGTTTGCGGTAGCAAAATAGTTTCCCATAAGCGGCAACACATAATTCAGGAAAGGTAGCTTGCATGAATATCAATGCAACTCTTCTCGCCCAGACGATCATGTTCGCACTGTTCGTGTGGTTCTGCATGAAGTTTGTTTGGCCACCCATCGTGGCAGCGCTGGAGCAACGCAAAAAACAAATCGCCGACGGTTTGGCGGATGCGGAGCGGGCGAAGCACGACTTGGAGCTGGCGGCCAAACGCTCTGCGGAAATTTTGCGGGAAGCGAAAGAGAAGGCCGGTGAAATTGTCGTCCATGGTGAAAAACGCGCCAGCGAAATTGTTGAAGAAGCCAAGGTACAGGCCAAGCTGGAAGGCGAGCGCCTGATTACGGGTGCCAAGGCTGAAATCGATCAGGAGGTGTTTCGTGCCAGAGAGCAATTGCGCACTCAGGTGTCGGCAATCGCGCTGGCGGGCGCGGGCAAAATCCTCGGCCGTGAAATCGATGCCAAGGCGCACAACGATTTGCTCGACAAATTGGTTGCGGAAATCTAACGGGCATGGCAAATATGACGCACCTGATAATGAAAACCGCCATGCCCGTTTTCTCCCACCCCATCTCTCCCCTGCAAACGGGCAACCCCCACCCAATCCCTCCCCCGGAGGGGGAGGGTTCGATTGCCCTTTCCCCCTCGGGGGGAAAGATGGATAGAGGGCTGGGGACGAGAATCCCCTCACCTCAATCCTCTGGTGGAACTCCTAGCCATTCGACTAGCCTGGCAAAAGACGCCAGCCAAGTCGCTGGTTATCCCGCAAGCGGGAGAGGAGGCGAACGAGAAAAACAATTGTCAATATCTGAATCGCTACGCGAGTTTCACGTTAAACGCCATGTCTGAAGCCATCACCATAGCACGGCCATACGCGCAGGCGGCATTTGACGAAGCGCAAAAACTGGCGGATTTGAAAGGCTGGTCTGAGGCGTTGTTGTCTCTCGCCGGGGCAGTCTGTCACCCGGAAGTGCGTGCGGTCGTCACCAGCCCGCGGGTTGCCAAAGCGCAACTCGAAAGCCTGATGGAGGATTTGCTGGGCGGGCAGGCAAAAACTCAACTGCGCAATTTCATTCGCACACTGGTAGATAACCAACGTCTGCTGGTGCTTCCGGAAATTGCCGCGACTTTCGAGTCACTGCGGGCGGAGGCGGAGAAAACCGTCAACGTGGTGGTGGACTCGGCTTTCGAGCTGTCTGTCGCGCAGCAGGAAAAAATCGTCAGTTCGCTGAAAGCGCGCATGGGCCGGGAAATCAAGCTGGTCTGCAAGGTCAATAAAGAATTGCTGGGTGGCGTGGTGATTCGTGCCGGAGATAAGGTGATCGATGGTTCCGCGCGCACCCGCCTCGGCGAAATGGCAAACGCACTCGCTTAATACAAATATATTTGCCTGATAAAAGATTTATCAAGATAAGGAAATCCAGATGAAGCTCAACCCTTCTGAAATAAGCAATTTGATTCGCAGCCGTATCGAAAATTTCGAGGCGCTGACGCAGGCGCGCACCGAAGGCACGGTGGTCAGCGTGACCGACGGTATCGTCCGCATACACGGGCTTTCCGACGTGATGCAAGGTGAAATGCTGGAATTCCCCGGCAATACATTTGGCCTGGCGCTGAACCTGGAGCGCGATTCTGTCGGCGCTGTGGTGCTCGGCGAGTACGAACACATCACCGAAGGCGACACGGTCAAGTGTACCGGGCGCATTCTGGAAGTGCCGGCCGGTCCGGAATTGTGCGGCCGCGTGGTGAACTCGCTGGGGCAGCCGATTGACGGCAAGGGGCCGATAGGCGCCAAGATGACCGACAAGATTGAAAAGGTGGCGCCGGGTGTGATCGCGCGCAAGTCGGTTGAGCAGCCCGTGCAGACCGGCCTGAAGTCGATTGACTCCATGGTGCCGATCGGCCGCGGCCAGCGCGAGCTGATCATCGGCGACCGCCAGACCGGCAAGACCGCCGTGGCGGTGGACGCCATTATCAACCAGAAAGGCCAGAACATGACCTGCGTGTACGTGGCTATCGGGCAAAAAGCATCGACCGTCGCCAACGTGGTGCGCAAGCTGGAAGAGCATGGCGCGTTGGGGTATACCATCATCGTTGCCGCGACCGCTTCGGATTCCGCCGCGATGCAATTTCTCGCACCTTATGCGGGCTGTACCATGGGCGAATATTTCCGCGACCGCGGCCAGGATGCGCTGATCGTTTATGACGACCTGACCAAGCAGGCTTGGGCGTACCGCCAAATCTCCCTGTTGCTGCGCCGTCCGCCCGGTCGCGAAGCCTATCCCGGCGATGTGTTCTACCTGCACTCGCGTCTGCTGGAACGTGCGGCCCGTGTAAATGTTGAATACGTGGAAGCGTTCACCAAGGGCGAGGTCAAGGGCAAAACCGGCTCGCTGACCGCGCTGCCGATCATCGAGACGCAAGCGGGCGACGTGTCCGCATTCGTGCCGACCAACGTGATTTCCATTACAGACGGCCAGATATTCCTGGAAACCGACCTGTTCAACGCCGGTATCCGCCCCGCGATCAATGCGGGCGTTTCGGTGTCGCGCGTGGGCGGCGCCGCACAAACCAAAGTGATCAAGAAGCTGGGCGGCGGCGTGCGTCTGGCGCTGGCGCAGTACCGCGAACTGGCCGCATTCGCGCAATTCGCTTCGGATCTGGACGAAGCCACCCGCAAACAGTTGGAGCGCGGTCGCCTGGTAACCGAATTGATGAAACAGTTGCAATATGCGCCGTTGTCGGTCGCCGATATGGCCGTCACATTGTTCTCGGTCAATAAAGGCTATTTCGATGATGTGTCAATACCCAAGGCATTGGCGTTTGAGTCGGCGCTGCACACATACCTGAAATCCAGCAACAAGAGCCTGCTGGACGCGATTGAGTCCAGCAAGGATATGAATGCGGACAACGAAAAATTGCTGGCTGCGGCCATCGAGAAATTCAAGGCATCGGCTGTTTATTAAGGTGGGGTGAGGAATGGCTGGCAGCAAAGAGATACGCGCAAAAATCAAGAGCGTAGAAAATACGCGCAAGATCACGCGCGCCATGGAAATGGTCGCTGCGGCGAAAATGCGCAAGGCGCAGGAGCGTATGCGCGCGGCGCGGCCCTATGCGGAAAAAATCCGTGCGGTTGCCGCGCATTTGTCGCGCGCCAATCCGGAATACAAGCACCCTTTTCTGGTGCATCGCGACGGTGTCAAGAACGTCGGCCTGATTGCGGTGACTTCCGATAAGGGGCTATGCGGCGGTTTGAACACCAACGTTTTGCGCCTTGCGGTAAGCCGCATGAAAGCCTGGGAAGGCGAGGGGAAAGGCATTCTGGTTTGCCCGATCGGCAACAAGGGGCTGGGCTTCATGACGCGCATCGGCGCCAAGGTCAAGTCCCATATGACCGGTTTGGGTGATACGCCGCACATTGAGAGGTTGATCGGTGCGGTGAAAGTGATGCTGGATGCATATGTGAACGGGGAGATCGATGCCATCTACCTGAGCTATAACCGTTTCTTCAACACCATGAAACAAGAGCCTTGCGTGGAGCAATTGCTGCCGCTGGCCGGTGAGCAACTGGGAACCGCCGAGGGCAACTGGGATTATATTTACGAGCCGGATGCCAAGCTGGTGATCGATGAGTTGCTGGTGCGCTACATCGAATCGCTGGTTTACCAATCTGTCGTAGAGAACATGGCTTCCGAACAAAGCGCGCGGATGGTGGCAATGAAAGCCGCATCGGATAACGCCAAGAGCGTGATCGCCGATCTCAAGCTGGTGTATAACAAGGCGCGCCAGGCGGCCATTACCCGCGAAATTTCAGAAATCGTCAGCGGCGCGGCGGCGGTGGGCTGATGGCTGGCTGGTCAATGGATACGGCGGCAAATTACAGAATTATTTTAGACGGGGAATCTTAAAAATGAGTCAAGGAAAGATTGTTCAGTGTATCGGCGCGGTGGTTGACATCGAGTTTCCGCGCGATCAAATGCCCAAGGTGTATGAAGCGCTGCAACTGGCAGACGCGGGTTCTTCGACCGCCGAAGCGGGTTTGACCTTTGAGGTGGAGCAGCAACTCGGTGACGGCGTAGTGCGCACCATCGCGATGGGCTCTTCCGACGGCTTGCGTCGCGGTATGCTTGTGAATGCCACCGGCAAGGGAATTTCTGTGCCAGTCGGCAGAGGTACGCTGGGCCGCATCATGGATGTGCTGGGTCGTCCGATCGACGAAATCGGTGAAATCAAGTGCGACGAACGCCGCGAGATACATCAGACAGCGCCGAAATTCGACGAACTGTCGCCGTCTATCGACCTGCTGGAAACCGGCATCAAGGTGATCGACCTGGTTTGCCCGTTTGCCAAGGGCGGCAAGGTCGGCCTGTTCGGCGGCGCAGGCGTGGGCAAAACCGTGAATATGTTGGAGCTGATCAACAACATCGCTAAAGAACACAGCGGTTTGTCGGTGTTCGCCGGTGTGGGTGAGCGTACCCGTGAAGGCAACGACTTCTACCACGAAATGTCTGAGGCGGGCGTTATCCAACTGGACAATCTGCCGGAGTCCAAAGTGGCCATGGTGTTCGGCCAGATGAACGAACCGCCCGGCAACCGTCTGCGCGTGGCGCTGTCCGGTTTGACCATGGCCGAGTATTTCCGCGATGAAGGCCGCGACATCCTGTTCTTCGTGGACAATATTTATCGCTTCACGCTTGCCGGTACCGAAGTGTCTGCGCTGTTGGGCCGGATGCCTTCCGCGGTGGGTTACCAGCCGACGCTGGCCGAAGAAATGGGACGCCTGCAGGAGCGGATTACTTCCACCAAGGTGGGCTCGATTACTTCCATCCAGGCCGTGTACGTGCCGGCGGATGACTTGACCGACCCGTCTCCGGCGACCACCTTCCTGCATCTCGATTCCACAGTGGTGTTGTCGCGCGACATCGCGTCGCTGGGAATCTATCCTGCGGTAGATCCGCTGGACTCCACCTCGCGCCAGCTCGACCCGCTGGTGGTGGGCGAAGAGCATTACAACGTGGCGCGCGGTGTTCAGGCCACCTTGCAGCGCTACAAGGAATTGCGCGACATCATCGCGATTCTGGGCATGGACGAACTGGCGCCGGAAGATAAACTGGCCGTGGCTCGCGCCCGCAAGATTCAACGTTTCCTGTCGCAGCCGTTCCACGTGGCCGAAGTATTCACCGGAAGTCCTGGCAAATATGTGACGCTGAAAGACACCATCAAGGGCTTCAAGGGCATCATTAACGGCGAGTACGATCACCTGCCGGAACAGGCGTTCTACATGGTAGGCGGCATCGAAGAAGCGGTTGAGAAAGCCAAGACGCTGTAGCGTCAAAGGAGACTAGCATGGCAATGACCGTACATGTCGATGTGGTTAGCGCGGAAGAAGCCATCTTCTCCGGGCTAGCGGAAATGATAGTCGTCCCCGGAGAAATGGGCGAACTGGGCATTTATCCGCGCCACACCGCGTTGATGACGCGCATCAAACCGGGCTCGGTCAGGATCAAGCGCCCGGAGCATGAGCAGGAAGTGCTAATCTACGTCTCGGGCGGTATGCTTGAAGTGCAGCCCGGTGTAGTGACCATTCTGGCCGACACGGCAATACGCGGCGCCGACCTGGATGAAGCGCGTGCGATGGAGGCGAAGCAAGCTGCGGAAGAGGCGATGAGAAATCGTGCTTCCGATATTGACTACGCACAGGCGCAAGGCGAATTGGCGGAAGCCATCGCACAGTTGCGCGCGATCCAGCAATTGCGCAAACAGACGGCACACTAATCTTACTGTGTCACAAAGCGCTGAAGGGCGCATTGCGGCGTTAAAATCAGGCTCAAAATGCTCATTTACTACATGTAAACTCCGCTTTTTGCGAGTTGGGCGGCAACGACAAGCCGCCCATCCCTGCTTGACCCACTTCGCCCGATTTTGCCTTGCACTGCATCCCTTGATCGCTTTGTGACACAGTAAGACTAATGCCATTTTGTAACTACTCAGGTGCAGCGGGTTTCACTCCCCTCCCCCGCAGGCGGGGGAGGGGACTGGTGTTGTGGCGCTTCCGCGAGCATCGTATTTCGGCCTGAGTAGTTATTCCATTTCTAATTTAATAATGCCATAATAAACCAAAGCTGTCCGCTGCAAACCAGTTCGAACATTATATTGTGGCTAATCAGGTATTATTTTGGGAATGGCGGTTGGCGGTTTCGTAGGTGCGAATTCATTCGCACCTACGAAGGCGGTTGCGCAGGGAAGGCAGCTTTCCATTCTTGGTTCCGGCTTGTGTTCTGCTGTCCATAAAGCACTTCACGCACAACCCATGCGGCACAATGGCCAACGGGCAAGCACCGAATATACGCCGAGCACATCCGGTTTTTTACCTCAGGCAATCATCCCCGCCGCAACCGTGTTGTTGCTTGCCTCGTCGATCACGATAAAGCTGCCAGTAAAGCGGTTCTTGCTGTAATGGTCGAGCGCCAGCGGTTGCTGCACTTTCATCGCCACGCGGGCGATGTCGTTCATGTTGAGTTTGTCTGTTTCGTGGTGCGCCAGGGTGTTCACGTCCACACGATAGTCGAGACGCGAGAACAGGCACTTCACCATGCGCGTGGTGTGCTTGATGATGTATTTCCGGTTCAGGTCGAGCGGCGCTTCGGCCAGCCAGCACAACATGGCTTCGAATTCCTTGGCAACAGTCGGCATCGCGGTACCTGCCCCCGACACGTTACTGATAGAGCTACTAGCCATTCGACTAGGCGAGCCAACTACGCTCGCCAAGTCGCTGGTTATGGCGGAGCAAGCCGATTGCGGGAGGGGGCAGTCGGACGGCATTCCCGCACCAGCCGCATTCGCGCACCGTGTCATGCCGTCCGCTTTGACGAACATGTCGCCGCGCGAGATGTCGATCTCGTCTTCCAGCGTGAGCGTGACGGATTGCGGCGCGTAGGCACGTTGCAGGTTGCTGTCGTAGGTGACGATTTCCTTCACCTTGCTGGTGCGCCCCGAGGGCAGCACGGTGATCTCGTCGCCGACCGCGATTTCGCCCGATTCGATGCGCCCCATGTAGCCGCGAAAGTCGTGATATTCCTGCGTCTGCGGGCGGCATACCCATTGCACCGGATAGCGGAAGTCGGCGGTATTCACGTCGTAGTCGATCACCACGTTTTCCAGAAAATCCAGCAGCGGCGCGCCCTTGTACCAGTTCAGGTTGTCGCCGTGTTCCACCACCATGTCGCCGTTCAGCGCGGACATCGGGATGCAGGTCACATCATGGATGCCGAGCTGCGCGGCAAAGGCGCGGTACTCGGCGACGATGGCGTTGAAGGTATCTTCGGAATAGCCCACCATGTCCATCTTGTTCACGGCCAGCACGATGTGCGGCACGCCGACCAGGCTGGCGAGGAAAGTATGGCGGCGCGTCTGCGTCAGCACGCCCTTGCGCGCATCGATCAGTATGACCACCAGATTGGCCGTGGAGGCGGCGGTGACCATGTTGCGCGTGTACTGCTCGTGCCCCGGCGTGTCGCCGATGATGAACTTGCGCTTGGGCGTGGCGAAGTAGCGGTACGCCACGTCGATGGTGATGCCCTGTTCGCGCTCGGCCTGCAGGCCATCTGTGAGCAGCGACAGGTCGACGGCTGCCATGCCGCGCTTCTCGCTGGTCTTGGAGATCGCCGAGAGCTGATCCTCAAAGATGGATTTCGAGTCGTGCAACAGACGCCCGATCAGCGTGCTCTTGCCGTCATCCACGCTGCCGGCGGTGATGAATCTTAGTAATTGTGTTGTGTTGCTCATGTATGTGGATGCCTCTAAAAATTCAAATTTCTAAGCCAGACGCGGCGCGCGCGAAAAATCGCAGCGCCGCATAGGCAGGACTATGTAAGCAAGATTTTTCGAGCGCAACAAAGTATGGCGACGAAACTTTGGATTTTGAGAGGTATCCATCAGAAATAGCCTTCTTTCTTGCGTAGCTCCATCGACGCCTCGGATGTCTGGTCGTCCATGCGCGTCGCACCGCGTTCGGTGATGCGCGTGGTCGAGGTTTCCTCAATGATCTCCTGCGCGTTGCGCGCATACGATTCCACCGGCGCGGTGCAGGTCATGTCGCCCACTGTGCGGAAGCGCACCGAGAGCACTTCCACTTTTTCGCCCGGCTTTGGGTGTACCAGGTGCGATACCGGGATCACCGAATTGCCACGGCGGATTACTTCGCGTTTATGCGCGTAGTAAATTTCCGGGATATACAGCTTCTCGCGCGCGATGTATTCCCAGATGTCCATTTCCGTCCAGTTACTGATCGGGAACACGCGAATGTTCTCGCCTGCATGAACGCGCGTGTTGTAGATGTCCCACAGTTCCGGGCGCTGGTTCTTCGGATCCCACTGGCCGAATTCGTCGCGGAACGAGAAGATGCGCTCCTTGGCGCGCGCTTTTTCCTCGTCGCGCCGCGCGCCGCCCATGCAGGCGTCGAAGCCGAACTCGGCGATGGTTTCCAGCAGCGTCACGGATTGGTAAGGGTTGCGCGGTTTATCCGGGTCTTTAATGACGATGCTGCCGCGCTTGATGGAGCCTTCCAGCGAGCGCACGATCAGCCGCTCGCCCAGATCGGCGGCCAGTTTGTCGCGGCAGGCAATTACTTCCGGGAAGTTGTGCTCGGTATCGATATGCACCAGCGGGAACGGAAATTTCGCCGGACGGAACGCCTTCTCCGCAAGGCGCAGCATCACGATGGAATCCTTGCCGCCGGAAAACAGCAGCGCCGGATTTTTACACTCCGCCGCGACCTCGCGCATGATGTGGATGGATTCGCTTTCCAGCGCGTCCAGATGGGTAAAAGTGCGGTTGCTCATTTTTCTCTCTCGTTAATAGCCTGTAGCTTGTGGCTGGTAGCGGGTAGCCAACCCGGTTTCGCTACGAGCTACCAGCCACAAGCTACAGGCTTAAAATTTTACAATGCCGCCTTTTTCAATGGGCTTCTGCCTACATGCAAACCACACTCCTTGTTTTCGGGATTTTCCCACCACCACCGCCCGGAGCGGATATCCTCGCCCGGCGTGATCGCGCGCGTGCATGGCGCGCAGCCGATGCTCGGATAAAAGCTGTCGTGCAATTTATTGTACGGTACCCCGTTTTGCCTGATGTATTCCCACACCTCGGTATTAGTCCAGTCGAGCAACGGGTTGAATTTTTGCATACCGTGATCCGCATCGAACGCCGATACTTCCAGGCTGCCGCGCGTGACGGCCTGATCGCGGCGCATTCCGGTGATCCACGCGCGGTGGCCTGCCAACGCGCGTTTTAACGGCTCGACCTTGCGGATATGGCAGCAGCGCTTGCGCATTTCCACGCTGTCGTAAAAACCGTTCACGCCATGCTGTGCCACATACTCTTCAACCTCTGCGGTGTCAGGAAAATAAATGTGCAGCGGCACGCTGTAACGCTTGCGCACTTCCTGCATCAGATCATAAGTTTCCTGCGGCAGGCGTCCCGTGTCGAGGCTGAACATTTTAATGTCCGGCTGGTGTTTGGCAATCAGGTCGGTCAGCACCATATCTTCCGCGCCCAGGCTGTTGGCAAAACACGCCGGCGCAAAATCGCGTGCGGCCTGTTGCAGCACGGCGATAGTCTGTTCGATTTTTTGTTGCAGGCTCATATAACGTGACCGTCGCGTAGCGACACAGCGCCCCTCTCTCCCGTTTGCGGGAGAGAGCTAGGAGAGAGGGAAAACAAGCCGCATGCGGCGAGTTTCGAGGTACGGCCAACGGGCATGTCGATTTCCATGATTAAAGGCAGCATTTTAGTCTTACTGTGTCACATAGCGCTGAAGGGCGCATTGCGGCGTTAAAATCGGGCTCAAAATGCTCATTTACGCTATGTAAACTCCGCTTTTTCACCCGATTTTGCCTTGCACTGCATCCCTTGATCGCTATGTGACAC
>JACREB010000066.1 GCA_016218475.1 Nitrosomonadales bacterium
ATCGGGTGAAGTGGGTCAAGCAGGGATGGGCGGCTTGCCGTTGCCGCCCAACTCGCAAAAAGCGGAGTTTACATAGCGTAAATGAGCATTTTGAACCCGATTTTAACGCCGCAATGCGCCCTTCAGCGCTTTGTGACACAGCAAGATGAAAATCACTTGCTGCCTGCGGCACAAGCCTCGCCGCGACACAACAAGAAGAGATCGTCGGCAGCCAACTTGTAATGCCGGACCAGTTGCCCGATTGAGGGGTCGTTTACCCTGGAAATCAAGAAACCGGTTTGCCATTGCGCGGGTGGGTAAACGATGGGCGGCAGCGGATGACGCTGGGCGTCAATGAAACCCGTAACGCATAAACCTGAAGAGCTCACATCGGTCACGTAAAGAGGATGCCCCCTGGTCAATTCCATAATGTTCCGGCCTGCCTCCGTGTAGTTTTCCCCGCGGTAATGGGTTTGATAGTACGGGAACAATACCAGCGCGAAGATCAGCTTGAACACGATAATTGCGGCGAACCAGCGCAATGCGATTATTTTGGCGGCCTCTCCAGCGCGCCATATTATGCGCGCGCTGACCAGTGCGACGAATGGGTATATTGGCAGGATATAGCGACTCCCGCCATGAGGGGCAAGCCAATAGGGCATGACGCATAGCGCTGCGATAAAGAATGCCGCTTGAAAATGGTTTGGCGAAGTTTCGGGCTTCAATGTGCGTTTACGCAATAGCAGGTAGCACGACAAAAGAACCGCCGGAGATAATCTGATTGCGATTTCAACCGGATAAATCAGCAAGCGCCCAATATAGCCTCCCCAATCCTCTATCGCCAATTTGCGCGTAATCTCATCGAACATTGTGTAACTGTGGCCACTAAACTGCGGAATAGATGTAAACCATGCAACGGGTACGATGAATGCCAGCGCAAAAACCATCGCCGGCATGGGTGACAACAGAAAACTGCGGTGCTGGCGCCGCCAAAGCAATACCGATGCGGCTGTCCCATAAAATATGTACGCGGTGAACGCCTTGGACAGCATGGCGCAACTCACGAGCAATACGGAAACCAGCAGCCAACCCCTGTGCTTTTCGATTGTTGCAACCCACAGTGTCGCCATCGATCCAAATGTAAAAAAAGCGTACACCGGGTCGGTGTAGGTGAGCCAGCCCCGATAAAGCAGCAGGTCGGCCAGCGATAAACCGGCGAGGGCGGCAAACAGCGCAAAGGGTTTATCGGCAAACAGCTTCCGGCTCAGCCAGTATAGCCAGCCGATCATACCCAGCGTCGCGGCGATGGAAACCGAGCGGGCGGCGATGACGACATGCGCCCAGCCGATCAAGTTGGCCACCGGCATGATCAACCAGTTCACCAGCGGCGGGCGCTGGTTGTCGGCGCCATACATGATCTGTTGCATCCAGTTATTCTGGTGCCACATTTCCATGGAGGTAATGGTGTAAATCCCCTCTTCTCCCGTCAGATAAAAAAACAGGGTCGGCAGGAAGCTGGCTGCCCCGATGAATATCAGCCATTTGGTCAAATTGTCCGGTTTGCTCGTTAACATGGAGGATATCTATTCAATAATATGCGGATCGCACAGCCTGCGGTCATGTATTTCATTTGGTCAGCACGAACCGACTCGCCAGAAATGTAACCGGTATTGTTGCGGCGATTACACCGATCATCGCGATGGCGGGAGATACCCCCGCCATGTCGACAAGCAGCCAGAGAATGGCGGCTCCCAAGCTGTACTGGATGATATATACGATGGGGAATTTCACAAAACTGGAAAAACTGGCGCGTTGCTTGAATACGAAATATACGTTCAGGAAATAGGAAAGTGCGATACCGGTGCAAAAGGTAATCGAATACGCCAGCAGATAAGCGAGAAATTCGAGCAGGAATAAATACAGCAGATAAGTCAGCAGGGTATTGGCTGCACCGGCCAGCAAAAACCGGGCGAATTCGCCCCGGATAATTTTCAGGGTCATCTCTTTACACTAGCGGCGCTTGCCGATCAGCGCCTCGAATTCGCCGTAGTCCCGGATATAGTCGCCCGGATCATAGTAGTCGGAAGCAAACACCAGCAGCACCGCATCGCTCGAATATTTGTACTGCGTTCCCCATATCATGGCGGGCAGATGAACACCGAGGTTTGGGCGATCCAACAGGAATTCGCGGCGGTGTTTGCCGTCATCGGCGACCACCGTGCAACTGCCTTTCACGCAAACCAGGAACTGGTGGCAAGTCCGGTGGGCATGTTCGCCGCGTATCTCGCGGCTGGGGACGTCGAACACCAGAAAATAGCGCTTGGGCGCAAAAGGAACGGATCGGCCAAATTCCCCGACGCTCAAATTGCCGCGCATGTCTTCGATATGGGGGAGTTCGTGCAGGCTGACGCCTCGTACATCGGAAGATGTGGTTTTTTCCCTCTCGGATACGGCGGTTTTTGCAGCCCGGGTATCCCGGGCCATGCTGCGCGTGCCAACATAACCGGTAATCCGCGCCGGATTGCCCACGGCAATCGCGTTCGGCGGGACGGAGCGCGTGATGACTGCACCGGCTCCTATCATCGCACCCGCACCGATTTCCAGCCCCGGCAGGATCGTCGCGTTGGCTCCGATGGAAGCACCCTTGCGGATGACTGTCCTGGAAAATTGTTCCGGGAAAACCTTGCTGCGCGGAAAGGGATCGTTGGTGAAGGTGGCGTTCGGCCCGATAAACACATCATCCTCGACGGTTAGCCCGTCCCAGAGCTGCACCCCGCATTTCACGGTGACGCGGTTGCCGATGCGCACGTCGTTTTCGATGAATACCCCGTCGCAGATGTTGCAATCCGCGCCGATGACCGCTTTGGGCAACACATGCGCGAACGCCCATATCCGGGTATTTTCCCCGACATGCCCGGATTCGCAGATCGCTTTTTCATGTATGAAATAGTTTTGCATTTTATTTCCTTATGCGCCTGGAGATGGGTCAGTTTGCCGCGCCGTCGAACTTCTGCAAGGCCATGACGACGGCGAGCGGCCTGTTCTTGGTGTTTTCGAACGCCCGCCACGCGTACGCGCCGACGATGCCCAACCCGAGCGAATTGAGGCCGCCGAAAAAAATCACCGTCAGCACCGTCGCGGCATAACCGGGTACGGGAATGTTGCCGAAGACCTTGGCCAGCAGGATGACGATGGCCAGCAGCACGGAAGTTAAAACACCGAGCAGGCCGAACAGGCTCAGCAGTTTGATCGGAAGATCGGTAAACGAAAAGATGCTGTCGAGCAGGTAGTTGAATTTCTTCTTCAGCGTCCAGGCGCTCTTGCCGTGCCGGCGCGCGCGCCGCTCGTAGGCGACCTCGTCGCGCCTGAAGCCCAGCCAGAAGATCAGCCCGACCAGCGAGGTATTGGCCTCGCCGAGCGAGATGAGCTGGTCGCGGAACGCCTTGTTGCAGCCGAACACATCCACGCCTTTTTCGGGAATTTCATGGATGACAAATTTCTTGTAGAGCGTCCAGAACAGGTTGGATGCGCCGCGCGAAAGCAGCGGATCCTGGCGGTTTTCCCGGCACCCCACCACCACGTCGCAGTTTCCGGCGGACAGCTTCTCCAGAAACTGGAGCACCAGTTCGGGCGGCTCCTGGAGGTCGGCGGCGATCACGCCGAAGTGTGTTCCGGTTGCGGCCTGCAATCCGGTGCGGATGGCCGCAAAGGAGCCGAAGTTGCGCGAATGCAGCAGAAGCTGCGAAGCGAAAGGCGCTGCTGGAAGCGCCCGTTCGAGAATGGCATGGCTGTTGTCCGGGCTGCCGTCCACGACAAAAACCACTTCCGTGGCGCAATTGAAATCCTGTTTTGCCCGGCGCGCAACATCGGCCAGCGCCGCGATCAGATCGGGGAGAGATTCCTCGTTGCGATACACCGGAATGACAATGGAAAGCATAGCGTTTACCATGAATTGATGCGATCGATAACCATATCCGCCTCATTATCCGACATTTCCGGGAAGCACGGCAGGGTCAGCACTTCGGCGCACGCCCGAGAGGTAGCCGGTTTATCGGCGCCCTCGAACAAGTGGCGACAGGACGCCTGCATGTAGTCCGGGACGGGATAATGGATATCGCTGGGAATGCCTGCTTCCGCAAGGTATTGCTTCAGGCTGTCCCGCCTTGCCGCCCGGATGACATAGAGATGGGCGACGTATTCCTCCGCATGGATTGCGGGGGTGACAATTGCGGGGTGGGCGATTTTTTCGGTATAGCGCACGGCAATTTCGCGGCGCCGCCCGTTCCATCCATCGAGCAGCGGCAGCATGACGCGCAGCACGGCGGCCTGAATTTCATCCAGGCGGCTGTTGCACCCGCCCGCGAGGTCGGCATGATATTTGCCGCTCCAGCCGTATTGCCTCAACCGGCGAACTCTTTCCGCCAAGTCGGCGCGGCTGGTCACGACCGCCCCGCCATCGCCCAGCGCGCCCAGGTTCTTGGTGGGGTAGAAGCTGAAACAGCCGATATCGCCGAACGATCCGGCCTTTTGTCCGCGCAGCATCGCGCCATGCGCCTGCGCGCAATCCTCTACGACGGGGATTTTTCTGGCATGGGCGAGCCGGACAATTTCCGGGACATCGGCGAGCAGGCCGTAAAGGTGGGTCACGATGACCGCATCGACCGTCTGCCGATCCAGAATGCGCCGCAAGTCGGCAATGTCCACCAGCAGGGTGCCGGGCAGGATGTCGGCATAAACGGGCAGCGCACCCGTCGCCAGGATGGCGACGGTGCCATACATCCCGGCATTGGCGACAGTCAGAACGGTTTTGCCATGTCCGATACCCAGCGCGCGCAAGGCCAACTCCAGCGCATCGGTTCCGTTAGCCAGCGACACGCAATGCGATACGCCGCAGTAACCTGCAAATTCTTCCTCGAATGCCTTTACTTCCTGGCCGAGCACGAACCGGCCGCTCTGAAACACACGCTCCATGGCGGCGTTCAATGCGGTTTGAATAGGCTGCGTGTGCCGGTTTAGATCATTGATTGATTTGAGCATCGGTATTTATTTCCGGGTTGCGTGAAGTTTTTTTCTGCCCGCGATTGCGTTTGTTCCGCCAGCATTCTGCCAGAAGTAGGAAAGGACTTTATTGTAGCAAGCTGCGGTCGCATGATGCTGATCGGTAAATTCTTCTGTTTTACAGCCAAAACGCTCTGACTGCCCTGCATCCAGCAGGGTCAATTGCTCCTGTTCAGCCCAACGCGCCAAATCCTGCTTGGTTTTTTGCAAATAGACGCCAAGCTTGGGGTGTTGAAAAAATTCATTTTCCAAACCTGCCAACAGCGGGGGGACAATAAAGATAGCACCGCCTCCCCGCTCCTCCGCACGGCGCGCAATAGCCGCCAGATGCCGAAGGAAAGCGGAGTTGGGTATTCCCTTTGTTTTAAGAAGATTGCCGGTATATTTCGAATTTGAAGCGGTCGCGGCCATAATAAGCGCGCGCGCATTGCCGACCCGCTCATGGCTTGCGTAAGTCCAGCTCCCGTCAAAGCGAAAACCGGTACAGGTATTCCGGTGCTGAATATCAAAATCCTTCGCTATTGTGCCGTCGCTGCAAATATATTCATCGCTTGAAGACTGGAGAAAAATCTGGCGGAAAGCGGAATATTTCTGCTCGGCGGCATATATCGATTTCAAAAGTTGAAATAAACCGGCAATACGCGGATAAGACAGGGAATCCTGTATTTTCTGCAGCCAGGTTGCCTTGCTTGCTTCGACAGGCGGCTTGTCGTTTGTTGCGATATTCGCAAGATTCAATATTGGTATGCTTTCTTCCGCATAAATATAACCCGGAGGCACCGCCCATTCTATTGGCATGACAAACCATTTCACATTGGGCGCATGATCCAGCAAGTACTCCGCTTCGCCAATTGTGTTGCCGAGAGAGTTAGCGTTTTTTGAAAAATTGTATAAACGCATTTCAGGCGGAAACATTTCCTGAGCGATGCTGTACGAGGTCGATGAACCAAGCACAACGGTATTTATTTCGGATAGCCGATCATTCAGGCGCAATAGCTTAAAAAATGCATTTTCCAGTACGCTGGGAGGGCTCACGACACCATGCGTATTGGCCTGCCATTGGCTCGCCAGCAGTGTATTTGCCCTATTTTCCAGCGAGCCGTTCACCAGGAACAGATTGAGCGCAAGGATAGGCACGATGGAGCAAAAAAAGCAAAAAACCATCAGCCACACATAGCGTTTGTGATCGGGTTTCATAAGCGTCAGAACTGGAAGTAGAGAAACACGGACTGCTTGTTCAGGTTGATGATTGCGACAAAGCCCAGCGCGCAAACCAGCAGAGCCGCAAATGCCGAAGGCTGCCACAGCAGGCGTTTGGCCTTGCCGCCCTCCGGCACATCCAGCGCGGGCCTGTAGTCGGCCATGATCTGCTGGGTGTTGGGCGCGAGCCACACGATCAGCAGCGAAATCCATATCCAGTTGACCGCCCCGCCCATGATCAGGTCGTTGGTCGCGCCGAAAGGCACCCCCTGTCGGACCAGCCACTGGCCGGCCCCACCCCACTTGGCGAGCCATGCGTCCGGCAGGACGAAACCGTTCGCACCCGCCATCGCCCGGAGCATCGCGATAGCCGTATCGATGTTATCGGCGCGAAACACCACCCATGCGGCCACCACCGCCAGAAAAGTAATCAAGACCGACAGCGCATTCACCGGTCTGGATAGCGGCGTATCGGGGTTCTGGCCGAGGCGTTTGCGCAAGCCGTGCCAGCCGTGGTTGGCAGCCAGATACAAACCGTGCAGCCCGCCCCAGATGACGAACGTCCAGCCCGCGCCGTGCCACAGCCCGCCGAGCAGCATCGTGACCATCATGTTCAGGTAGCGGCGGGGCTTGCCCTTGCGGTTGCCGCCCAAAGGAAAATACAGGTAATCGCGCAGGAAGCGCGACAGCGTCATATGCCAGCGCCGCCAGAACTCGATGATGTTCGCCGACTTGTAAGGCGAATGGAAATTGAGCGGCAGCACCACGCCGAACATGCGCGACAGGCCGATGGCCATGTCCGAATAACCGGAGAAATCGAAATACAGTTGCAGCGCGTAGCACAATGCCCCGCCCCACGCATCGATGAAAGTCAGGTCAACTCCGGTGGCGCGCGCGGCGAACACCGGGCCGACGTAGACCGCAAGGCCGTCCGCGAGAATGACTTTTTTGAACAGGCCAATAAAAAAAATGGTCAGTCCCACCGACAGGTTCTCGTAGTTGAAACGGTAGGTGGAGGCCAACGCGAACTGCGGCATCATCTCCCTGTGATGCAACACCGGCCCGGCGATCAGGTGCGGGAAGTAGGTGACAAACAGCAGGTAGTGGACGAAGTTGTATTCCTTGACCTTGCCCTGGTAGGTGTCCGCCAGAAAAGCGATCTGGGTGAAGGTGAAGAACGAGATGCCCAGCGGCAGGATGATCTCGCCGGGGCTCCACTGCGTACCCGCGAGGCTGTTGACGCTGCCGACGAAGAAGTTTGCGTATTTGTAGTAGGCCAGCAGCAGCAGGTTGGCGGCGATGGCGATAATCAGCAACCGCTTCTTGCTCGCCCCTGATTCCTGATCCCTGATTCCTGATTCCTGGCTCCCGGCCTTGGCGATCCACAACCCGAAGGCGTAGTTGCACATGACGGAGCCCAGCAGCAGCCCGATATAAGCCGGGTTCCAGTAGCCGTAGAAAAACAGCGAGGCCAGCGCCAGCCACCCGGCGGCAAAGGCGTGGCTGGCCCGCGCCAGCCAGAAAAACCCCAGCAGCACGGCGGGCAGATACAGGAAAATAAAGCCGTAGGAGTTGAACAGCATCAGGCAGCGCAGTCCTTCAACGTGAAATTCGCGTAGCGATTCGTTCGCCCCAAGCCCCCTCGCCAACTTTCCCCCGGAGGGGGTCAGGGCAATCGATCCCTCTCCCTCCGGGAGAGGGTTTGGGTGAGGGCTGCCCGCTTGCGGGATAACCAGCGACTTGGCTGCGGTCTCTTGCAGCCTGGTCGAATGGCTAGTTGTCCCATCCAGAGAGGTTGGGGAGAGGGTGACAGGCAGCAATAAAAAATGGATTTCATCAGGACAACACAAAAATCTGTTACGCTATTTTACAGGTAAACACGGCGGGAAAACGCGATGGCGATTTATGCGGTGGGCGATGTGCAGGGCTGTTATGCCGAACTGGCGAGGCTGCTGGAGGACATCCGTTTCGATCCGGCACAGGATGAATTGTGGCTGGTCGGCGACCTGGTGAACCGCGGGCCGGAATCGCTGGCGGTGTTGCGGCTGGTCAAGTCGCTGGGCGACAGCGCGATCACCGTGCTCGGCAACCACGACCTGCACCTGCTCGCGGTCGCGGAAGGCGCGGGCGAACTGCACCGCACCGATACGCTGGATGAAGTTCTCAACGCGCCGGATCGCGACGAGTTGCTGCACTGGCTGCGCCACCAGCGCATGCTGTATGCGCAGGACGGCTATGTGCTGGTTCACGCCGGCCTGCTGCCGCAATGGAGCATTGCGCAAGCCGAAAATCTGGCGCGCGAAGTCGAAACCGCGTTGCGCGGCGACGGCTATGCCAGCTTTCTCGCGCACATGTACGGCAACTCACCACACAACTGGGACGATAGCCTCACCGGCTACAAGCGCCTGCGCGTCGTCGTCAACGCCTTCACCCGCATGCGTATCTGCACGGCAGAGGGCAAAATGGAATTCAAGTTCAAGGGCGAAGTGCAGGACATCCAGGAAGGCTACCTGCCGTGGTTCGACATCCCCAAGCGCGCCAGCGCCGATTCAACCGTGATCTTCGGCCACTGGTCTGCGCTCGGCCTGCTGAACAGAAGAAACGTCATCGCGCTCGACACCGGCTGCCTGTGGGGCGGCCCGATGAGCGCCGTCCGGCTGGACGACCGCCAACTGTTCCAGGCCGCCTGCAACAACCCGGTGGCGAAGCATTGGTGATGGCTCCCTTCCCCCGCAAGCGGGGGAAGGGCTGGGGATGAGGGCTTGCGAGCTTGTACAAACGTGACTCATATTCAACGCCCCTCACCCCAACCCATCTCCCGCCTGTGGGAGAGGGGCTATTCAACTTATAAGGAGCGATGTCATGGCAGAAACCGTTTTGAATATCAAACAGTGGGGCAATAATCTTGTGGTGCGCTTACCGGCTGCGGTGGTGAGAGAGACACATCTCCATGTTGGTCAACAGGTGCATGTATCGGTTGTAGGCGATCAAGTCATCATTACGCCAATCATTGGCTCACAGCTTACTCTGGAACAGCGACTGGCTGCTTTCGATCCGATGCGTCACGGTGGTGAACATTTTTTGCCGTTGTGTGTGAATAGCTCAAACAGATCATTCGGGTAGGTTGAATAATTTTCTTATCAACCAGCCTCCGCCAGCAACCTCTGCATCATCCCCTCCGCCTGCCTAGCATACCCACCGCCGAACAAGTTAGCGTGATTGAGGATGTGGTACAGATTATATAGATCGCGGCGCGTGGCGTAGCCCGCATCCGGCGGGTACGCGGCGCAATAGGCGGCGTAGAAATCCGCAGGGTAGCCGCCGAACAATTCCGTCATCGCAAGGTCGCATTCGCGGTCGCCAAAATACGGCGCGGGGTCGAAAATGACCGGCGTGCCGTCCGCCAGAAAAGCGTGGTTGCCGCTCCACAGGTCGCCGTGCAGCAGCGCGGGTTGCGGGGTGTAGCCGTCGAAAAATGCGGGCAGCGCATCCAGCAGTTTTTCGCCGAGCGTTTGCAGCTTGCCGCCGTAGCCGTTCTTCTGCGCGAGCCGCAACTGGAAACCCAGCCGCTGTTCGCGCCAAAAATCTATCCAGTTATTTTTCCATCCGTTCGGCTGCGGCGTGGTACCGATAAAGTTGTCTTGCGTGAAACCAAAACGACTTGAGGTGCAGCGATGCAGCGCGGCGAGCTGTTCGCCGAACTGCGCGGCATTGCCGTGATCGCTCAATTCCAGATATTCCAGCACGAGAAAGCAGTGCGCATTTGCGCTGCCATGCGCGACAGACTGCGGTACGCGGATCGTTTGTGTTGCGGCGATCTCGTTCAGCCCCGCAGCTTCCGCGGCAAATATTGCGAGCTTGTCCGCCGCGTTGAGTTTGACAAAAAACTGGCGTCCATCCTGCCCGCGAATACGATAAGTCTGGTTGATGCAACCGCCGCCGGTTGCATCATGTTCGACAAGTTGAAAAGGTTGCCGCGTCACCGAACTGATTGCGGCCGAGATGGCAGGCCAATTCGTCATTTCAGAAACGGCCATCGAGTCCGCAGATCACACAGATTCACGCAGATTTTAAGGCTGCTGCCGCCGATTGACATTTCACCCAACAAATTATCAGGTTCAGTTTTGCAACCCATTGCTTATCCCGAATAATCATTATTCTTACTGTGTCACAAAGCGCTGAAGGGCGCATTGCGGCGTTAAAATCAGGCTCAAAATGCTCATTTACTACATGTAAACTCCGCTTTTTGCGAGTTGGGCGGCAACGGCAAGCCGCCCATCCCTGCTTGACCCA
>JACREB010000068.1 GCA_016218475.1 Nitrosomonadales bacterium
GCTGCCGACGACCATCAGCAGCGCGGGGTAGATCGCGGCGCTGGCCACTTTTTTGCGCACGGCGTCGAGTTGGCCGTGGTAGGCGAGGTAGCGGGCCAGGGCTTGTTGCAGGTCGCCGGTTTTTTCGCTGGCGCGGATGGTCGCGATGTAGAGCGCGGGAAAAACTGCGGCCAGCTCCTGCATCGCTTGCGACAGCGGACGGCCTTCGCGCAGCAGGCGGGTGAGCTTGGCATACATTTCTTTGGCCTGTGCGTTCTGCTCTTTGTGCGCCAGGGTTTCGATGGCTTCAAGTAAGGGCAGCCCGGCTTCGAGCAGAGAGAGCAGTTCCTGACTGAATAAGGCGAGAGGGAAACGGTAGCGCCGGGAGAAATTGGGCAGGATGGCCCGCGCCCTGGATGAGATGACTCTGTAGCCTTCCGCTTCGGCGCGGCGCGAGGCTTCGATCATGTTCGCCGCATCGTATTGCAGACGGACGATGCCTTGGGATTCCTTGTAGGCTTTGATTTCGAAGTTCATGACAAGCCGTCAGCGGGCATTACCAGTTGACTATGTCCGCCGCTTCGTCGCTGCCGCCCAGCTGTCCGTCCTTGCCATACGAGAGCAGGTCGTATTCGCCGTGTTCGCCGGGTTGTTTGTAAACATAGGCATTGCCCCATGGATCAGATGGAACGGATTTAGTGAGGTAGGGGCCGGACCACTTCGGATCGTTCGACTGGCGCGCCATCAAGGCGGCCAGCCCTTGCTCGCTGCTGGGATAGTGGCCGGTGTCGAGTCGGTATTGGTCGAGCGCCTTGCCGAATGAGTCTATCTGCGCGCGGGCGGTCTTGATTTCGGATTTGCCGATCTGGGCAAAGTATTTCGGCCCGACATAGCCTGCCAATAGTCCGATGATGACCATCACTACCAGCAGTTCGAGCAGGGTGAAGCCGGTTTGTTTTGAGGAGTAACGGGGCATCGGGCTGTAAAAATAGGGTGTGTATTTATTGGTAAATTTACGGGAATATCTCAAGCTTGGCATCTTGAAATTCTTTTGCCTATGCCGCACGCGCATGGATATGAGGCTCGATTTCAGGCCAAACCGTGCGCTGCGCCATGCGTAGGTCGTAATCGCTTTGCAAATCGAGCCAGAGTTCGGGCGAGACGCCGAAATACTTGCCCAGCCGCAAAGCAGTGTCCGCGGTGATCGAACGCTTGCCGTTGACGATCGCGCCGATGCGGTTGGGCGGTACGTTGATGTCGCGCGCCAGGGCATTGATGCTGATTTCCAGCGGTCTCATGAATTCTTCCAGCAAAATCTCGCCGGGGGGTATGGGATCGAGTAATTTTTTAGCCATCGCCATAGTCCTTTAGTGGTAGTCCACAATCTCAACATCATGCACATCGCCGCCCGTCCATTTGAAGCATATCCGCCACTGGTCGTTGATGCGGATACTGTGCTGTCCTTTGCGATCGTCCTTGAGCGCTTCCAGGCGATTGCCCGGAGGCTGCTTCAGGTCTTCCAGCGTTCTGGCACGATGCAGGTAGAGCAGCTTGCGGCGCGCAGGCCGTTCAATCGAGCGGAATCGCGGAATCAATACGTCATCGAACAGCTTCCCGGTATCAGCGCATTTGAACGACTTGATCATGGCGGCATGTTATGACGCGGCGCGTAATGCGTCAAGGCGAATCAGACTCAAAAAATGATAGGGCACGAATGTCAAATGTAAGGCATCGAGGTCTCTTGCGCCCTCTTGCCGCTCTTGACCCCTTGCTGCTCTTTCGGGATGCGGGCAATTCTCTACTGTTTGGAATCGCCCGGTCAAGGTGCAAATAGGTGCATATGGAATGCCGCAATTGCCTATACAATTCGGCATATTGTGCAGTAACATGCAGCGCTTCGTGTCGCAAGTGCTGGATACCGTGCTGGCGCGAGCTGGCCGCTAAAGGAGAACCGTTATGACGACAGTACAAATTACTTTGCCGGATCAATTGGCGCAGGAGGCGCAGCGCGCCGGCCTGCTGTCGCAGCCAGCGCTGGAGCGGCTGTTGCGCGAGCAGTTGCAGGCGCAACGCCAGGATGGATTTTTTGCGGCGATGGGACGGATGGAACAGGTTGCGGAGCCGCCCGCGATGTCGCCGGAGGAAGTGGCCGGAGAGATACGCGCCATGCGGGAGCGCCGCGCCAAGGCTTCCGGCTGATGCGCCTGGTGCTCGATACCAACGTGGTCGCCTCGGCCATGTTGTGGGGCGGCAGCCCGAAGCTCCTGTTGCAGGCACGGCGCGAGAGGCGGGTCGAGCTCTACACCAGCACCCCGCTGCTGGCGGAGTTGACCGACATCCTGGGCCGCAGCAAGTTCGAGAAGAAGATCGCGGCCTCTTTGCTGACGGCAGATCAGTTGGTGGATCGTTATGCGGAGTTGGCGCAGGTGGTGCGTCCGACGCCGACCCCCCGCATCGTGTCCGATCCCGATGACGACGTGGTGATCGGCACCGCGCTCGCGGCAAGGGCCGATTTGATCGTGACCGGGGATCGGCCTTTGCTCTCGGTGTCCATGTATCAGGGGGTGAGGATCGTCGGTGTCGCCGAGGCGCTGGAAATGATCGCGGCGCGATAGGCCATCTTTGACGCCACCGCTTGAGCGGCTAACGCTTGAGCGGCTAAAAAAAGAAGCCACTCGCTTCCGGGGAACCGGAGAGAGTGGCTTTTATTTTTAGAAGAATGGATAGAGAGAACAATCGCTGAAAGCCAATAACGGCAAGGGTTTTAAGGTGATTAAAATATCAATCGACACTGACCCAATCGATTTTCCACGGGTTCAGCACTCTGAATGTCAAATGTAAGGCCTGACCCTCATGGCACTCGGTTAAGCTCTCGCTGAGCATAAATGAGATCACGCGCAACTTGCCGTGGCATGGTTAACAGCGGAAGGTTCTTGGGCCGTCGTTTCTTCGCGCGAGGCTCGATTCGGCTTGGTCTGTGCGGCA
>JACREB010000069.1 GCA_016218475.1 Nitrosomonadales bacterium
ATCATCTGTGCCAGCGCGTTATTGCGCGGCACGTTCTACCATACCAGCACAACCCATAAAAACGCTCTTGCTCTTGCTATCCGCTTGGCAAAAATTCGCCCTTGCGGCCAGATTTACGCGGATTTCAATCGCCGTTCACACGCGGACAAGATTTTGGCCTTCGATGAAGAATGCGCTCAAATCTGGGGTCGGTTGATGTCACCACACCCCGAACATCCAATAGACAAACAGATTGCTGCGATTGCACTGATTCACGACCTGACAGTGGTAACCCGCAACGTCGATGATTTTCGCGGAACGGGTGTAAAACTCAAAAATCCTTTTGTTTAACAGGCAAAGCTCCGGTGACTGCTTGCGAGTAACCATCACTCACGAAAGCGATGGTGATGATTGTATAGGCGTGGCAAGGAATGCAAATTTGCTGGCGTTTGAGCCTGTCGGCAGTTGAAAGACAAGCCTGATAAAACCGCTTTCCACCGCGCACAATACAGCGTAAAATGTGACTACTTTTATGGTCACAAAGGAGTGTCAACATGCACGCAATGAGCCTGGCTCATGCCAAAGCGCATTTGAGCGAATTGCTGAATACGGTTGAATCCGGCGAGGAGGTCGTTATTACTCGGCACGGTCGCCCGGTCGCGCGAGTCATTCCCGCCAACCCGCTTAAGCAGGCGTTGCCGTTGCAGCGGCTGGCGGAGTTGCGCCAGCAGATTCCCGCGTGGCAAGGCGGCAGCGCCGAATTGCTTCGCGAGTTGCGCGACGCAGAATGATTTACCTGGATACCAGTTTTCTGACCCCGCTATTCCGTGAAGAGGCCACTTCCGCAAAGATTGCGGATTTTCTTTCACGGCAAATGGTGGGCTCACTGGCGGTCAGTAAATGGGCGGCTGTCGAATTTGCCAGCCTGATTTCCCGTGATGTGCGCATGGGCGCGTTAACGGCAGGTCAGGGCCGGAGGCTGATCTCCGAGTTTGACTCGATGGTGGCCGCTTCTCTGGCTGTGTTGATCCCGAGCGGAAATGACTTCGATCTGGCACAGGAGTATGTCGCCAACTTTGCCACCCAACTACGCGGCCCGGATGCCCTGCATCTGGCAGTCGCGCATAATAATGGGGTGGAATTCATTGCCACTCTGGACGATGGAATGCTTTCCGCCGCGAAAAAACTGAAGATTCCGGCGCGGCGGGTAATTCGCTAGGTTTTCTCGCCTTGCGGCTCACTGGTTTGGACACATACCTTACCGTTCAGCCAGATTGCCGCAACAACTCCAACCGACCGCCTGTCAAGAATGCCGCCAGCTAAAGCCGGTGGTTTTAACCTTGGAAATGGAAAATAACCATCACTTACGAAAGCGACGGGAATAACCGATGAAGCGTTTCCTGATGTGCGAGCCGAAGTTTTTTGAAGTGTGCTACGTGATCAACCCCTGGATGGAAGGCAATCAGGGAAAAGTAAACAGCGATCTGGCAAAGCGGCAGTGGAACAACCTGCATGACATCGTGGCGAAGCTGGCATCGGTCGACCTGGTCGAGCCCGTTGCCGGGCTGCCGGACATGGTGTTCACCGCCAATGCAGGATTGATTCACAAAAATGATGTGATCGTTTCGTCATTCCGTCATGCGGAGCGGCAACCCGAGGCAAAACTCTTTGAGGCATTTTTTTCGTCCCAAGGCTACAGGGTGTTGCACCTTCAGGAAAAAACAATATTCGAAGGGGCCGGGGACGCCTTGTTTGATTCGCAAGGAAGGCTGTGGTTTGGATCGGGGATCCGGAGCGAGTCACATGCATTGGGTGAAATCGTCGATGCGCTGAATGCCGGAGAGCCAGATGTCGAAGTTTGTGGGCTGGAGCTCATCGACCCCCACTGGTATCACCTCGACACGGCATTCTGTCCGCTGCCGGAAGGCCAGGCCATCGCCTACGCAAAAGCGTTCGCCGGAAAAAGTGTGGCGGCACTCGACCATGCCTTCGGTGACAACATTCTCTGGGTCTCGGAGCACGATGCGAGGAATTTCGCCTGCAATGCCATCTCCATCGGACAGAGCATCATCCTGCACAAGACATCGGCTGAACTGAAATCCGCTTTGAAACAGCGCGGCTTCGAGATCATCGAAACGGATGTTTCCGAATTCCTCAAGGCTGGCGGCGCATGCAAGTGCCTGACGTTAGAGACTTGAAACAGTTGTCCGCAGATTACGCAGATTTTTGCCGATTTAACAACAAGCGATACCGAGTTACCGACCCACCCATTGGGTGATTGGGTGCATATCTACAACCGACTGAAAATCTGCGTTAATCTGTTCAATCTGCGGATGGTGGTACCGTTAGGTTGAAGGAATCTTCTCAGTCTGCGGCAGTTGCAGCACCATCCTTTTCCAGCGATGCGCGTATTGCCGCCCAATCGTAAGTCAGCGGCGGAAAAACCGGCGCAGTTTGCAGTTGCGCCCTGATGGCGGCAGCGCGTTCCGCGCTGGCCGGATGCGTGGAAAGCAGGCTCATCGCGCCGGGCAGGTCGCCTTGCTGTTTCGACAGCGTTTCGAAAAAACTCGCCATGCCGCGCGGATCGATCTTCGCCGCCAACAAGCGCGCATAGCCGCCCGCATCGGCGGAGGCTTCCTGCTCGCACGAGAATTGCATGCCGGCCAGTCCTTTCAGCCACTCCCCGGCAATGCCGCCGCCGATATCGCCCGTGACGGCGACCCAGACAGCCGTAAAGCCAAGCTCCTGCGCCATGCCGCGCAAGGAGTGCCGCTGTTCGGCGTGCTCGATTTCATGCGCCAGCACACCGGCCACTTCTTCTGCGGAAGCCGCTTTCTCGATCAACCCGCGATGCACGACGATGAAACCGGCAGGCATCGCAAAGGCATTGACGCTGGGATCGTCCGCCAGGGAAAAGCGATAGCGGTACGGGGTCGGTCGCGCCTGCGCGAGGCGCGTCCCGGTTTCTTCGAGGAAGCGGTTCGCTGCGGTGCCTTCGATCAATTTGAGTTGGGCGCCCTGCATCTGCCACAGTTGCTCGCCCAGCTTTATTTCCTGCTCGACGGGTATGCGCGCCACCACGGCATCGACGATCTCGGCGCGAAAAGCGAAAAACACGGCCAGCAACAGCAACGGCAGGCCGATGGCCAGGAATAGCGAAATCCAGAGCCAGCGGCGTGTTGCGGAATCCCGTTGCACGGCGATGGGCGGCAACCAGGCGGAAAGGGCAGTCACGGCTTGAGGCCCGAGCAGCATCGCACAATGTCCGGTGGGTATTTGCCATTCCAGCAGCAGCCCGTCGCCCTGCCGGCGCACGGCCACTTCGCTGCGGCTCACTGTAACAACCTCCGGCCAGCCTTCGATATGGAGTTGCTCCCACGCAAGGCGCAGTTGCACCGGCGCCCCTTCCGGCGGCAGACCCGCGCCGAACCCGCGCACAGGAAATTGCTCAGTCGTCACCGTTCAACAAACTGCCGAGCAACCCGCCCTGCTCTCCGCCCGAACCGCCGCCGCCCTTCCTGACGGGAGCTGCGGCAAAGATGCGCGAGGCCAGCCGCGCGAACGGCAGCGATTGCAGCCACACCGTACCCGGCCCGCGCATGACCGCGAAGAACAGACCTTCGCCGCCGAACAGCGCGGTTTTGACGCCGCCGACGAACTGGATATCGAAGTCGACGCTCGTCGTATAAGCCACCACGCAACCCGTGTCCACGCGCAGGATCTCGCCGGGGGCGAGGTTGCGTTCCATCACCGCGCCGCCGGAATGCGCGAAGGCCATGCCGTCCCCTTCCAGCTTCTGCATGATGAAACCCTCGCCGCCGAAAAACCCCACGCCCAGCTTCTTCTGAAACGCGATGCCGAGCGACACACCCTTGGCCGCACACAGAAAAGCATCTTTCTGGCAGATCATCGTGCCGCCGTATTTTTTCAGGTCGAACGGGATGATCTTGCCGGTGTAGGGTGCGGCGAAGGCCACTTTTTTCTTGCCCTGCCCCTCGTGGGTAAAGACCGTGATGAACAGCGATTCGCCGGTAATCAGGCGCTTCCCGGCGCCCATCAGTTTGCCGAAGATGCCGCCCTGCTGCGCCGAGCCGTCGCCGAACACGGTATCCATCCGGATGCCGTCTTCCATGTACATCATGCTGCCGGCTTCGCCGATGGCGGCCTCACCCGGATCAAGCTCGATCTCGACAAATTGCATATCGTCGCCGCGCAGATAATAGTCAATCACATCCATTGCCATGTTGCTCTCCGATTTGTAGTTGAAAATCCGTCAAATTATCGCCCGCACCACCGATGGCCTGCCCGATTCAGCCGGAAAGCTTCCGCTTCAGTACCTCATTCAACTGCGCCGGGTTTGCTTTACCCTTACTGGCCTTCATCGCGAGACCGACGAAAAAGCCGAACAGCTTATCCTTGCCGCTGCGGTACTCCGCGACCTTGTCGGCGTTGGCGGCGATGATTTCATCCACCAGCGCTTCGATCGCGCCGCTGTCGGAAACCTGCTTTAATCCCTTGGCCTCGATAATCGCATCGGCGTCACCGCCTTCCGTCCACATTGCGCGGAATACTTCTTTCGCGCCGGAGTTGGAAATGGTTCCGTCGGCAATGCGCCGGATCATGCCGCCGAGTTGTTGCGGCGTGATCGGGCATTGCGCCATGTCCAGATTGTCGCGGTTCAGTTGTGCGCTGACCTCACCGATGAGCCAGTTGGCGCAAATCTTCGCACTTTGCTCCCCTCTCCCGCTTGCGGGAGAGGGGTTGGGGGAGAGGGCTGCAAGTGTAGTCTCAAAAAAATCCGCCATTTCGCACGAGGCGGTAAGGACGCCGGCATCATATATTGAGAGGCCGAGCTCGCTGACATAGCGCGCCTGCTTGGCCTGCGGCAATTCCGGCAGCGTGGTGCGCACTTGCTCCTTCCACTCGTCGCTAATATCCAGCGGCAACAAATCGGGGTCGGGAAAGTAGCGGTAGTCGTGCGCGTCTTCCTTGCTGCGCATCATGCGCGTCTCGCCCTTGTCGGGGTCGAACAGCACGGTGGCCTGGTGGATCGCGCCTCCATTTTCAAGCGTGCCGATCTGCCATTGCGCCTCGTAGTTGATCGCCTGTTCGAGAAAGCGGAACGAGTTGAGGTTCTTGATCTCTCGGCGCGTGCCAAGCGGCTCGCCGGGGCGGCGCACCGATACGTTCGCGTCGCAGCGGAACGAGCCTTCCTGCATGTTGCCGTCGCAGATGCCGATCCAGCGCACCAGCGTGTGCAATGCTTTCGCATAGGCCACCGCTTCGGCGGCGGAGCGCATGTCCGGCTCGGAGACGATTTCCAGCAGCGGCGTGCCCGCGCGGTTCAGGTCGATACCGGTCATACCGTGAAAATCGCCGTGCATGGATTTGCCTGCATCCTCTTCCAAGTGTGCGCGAGTGATGCGCACGGCCTTCTCATAGGCTTGTCTCGTGCCAGACGCGGGAACCAAAATGATCAACTGACCATTGCCGACCACCGGCAGATCGAACTGGCTAATCTGGTAACCCTTGGGCAGGTCAGGATAAAAGTAGTTCTTGCGCGCGAATACCGAGCGCGGCGCGATATGCGCACCGGTGGCTAAGCCGAACTTGATGGCGCGCTCCACTGCACCCTTGTTCAACACCGGCAGCACACCGGGCAGCGCGATGCTCACCGCGTCGGCCTGCGTGTTCGGCTCTGCACCGAACGCGGTCGAAGCACCGGAGAAGATTTTAGTGTTGGTAGAGAGCTGGGTGTGAACTTCCAGCCCGATGACGATTTCCCAAGTCATGTCTATTGTTTCCTTATGGGTCGTTTCCTTGTGGGTCGTCCTCTTATGGCTCTTACAGCCCTTGCGGCACGCGGTTGTGCCAGTCCGTCGCCAGTTGATATTGGTGCGCGGCATTCAGCATGCGCGCCTCGTCGAAATAGTTGCCGATGATCTGCAAGCCGACCGGCATACCCGGATTGCCATTGTTGGCCGCGCCGAAGCCGCAGGGGATCGACATGCCGGGCAGTCCGGCGAGATTTACGGCAATCGTATAAATGTCGGACAGATACATCTGCACCGGGTCGTCGCCCTTCTCGCCTAATTTGAAAGCAGTCGAAGGCGATGTCGGCCCCATGATGATGTCGCACTGCCTGAACGCTTCGGTGAAATCCTGCGCGATCAGGCGGCGGATTTTCTGCGCCTGCAAATAATAGGCATCGTAGTAGCCGTGGCTCAACACGTAGGTGCCGATCATGATGCGGCGTTTCACTTCCGCGCCGAAGCCCTGCGCGCGGCTCTTTTCGTACATGTCGGCGAGGTCGGTATAGTCCGGCGCACGGTGGCCGTAGCGAACACCGTCGAAGCGCGACAGGTTGCTCGACGCTTCCGCCGGGGCCAGCACGTAATACACCGGCACCGATAACCTGGAATTCGGCAGGCTGATCTCGACCACGGACGCGCCGAGTTTTTTGTATTCGGCAATCGCCGCCTCGACCGCTTGCGCCACATCGTTACTCAAGCCTTCGGCGAAGAACTCCTTCGGCAGGCCAATGCGCAGGCCGTTGAGCGGCTTCGTCAGGTCGCGCGCGTAGTCTTCTTTTTCGCGTTGCAGCGAGGTCGAATCGCGCTCGTCGAACCCGGCCATCACATTGAGCAGCAACGCCAAATCTTCCGCGCTGTGCGCCATCGGACCGGCCTGGTCGAGGCTGGAAGCGAAGGCGATCATGCCGTAGCGGGAACACACGCCATAGGTCGGTTTGAGGCCGGAGATGCCGCACAACGCGGCGGGCTGGCGGATCGAGCCGCCGGTATCGGTTCCCGTCGCGGCGGCGCACAGCCGCGTGGCCACCGCACAGGCCGAACCGCCGGAACTGCCGCCGGGCACGGCGTTTCGATCCCACGGATTTTTTACCGCGCCGAAATACGAGGTCTCGTTGGAAGAGCCCATCGCGAATTCGTCCATGTTGGTCTTGCCGAGATTCACCGCGCCCGCGTTGTTGAATTGCCCGATAACATGCGCATCGTAGGGCGAGATGAAATTTTCCAGCATCTTCGAGCCGCAAGTGGTGCGCCAGCCTTTGGCGCAGAAAATATCTTTCTGGGCTATCGGTATGCCGGTGAGCGCCTCGGCCTTGCCGGCGGCGATACGGAAATCAGCCTCGCGCGCCTGCGCCAGCGACATTTCCGGGTTTACCGTGATATAGGCGTTGAGCCTTGAATTAAAGGCAGCGATGCGGTCGAGGTAAAGCTGCGTCAGTTCGACGCTGGAGATTTTCTTCGCGGCCAGATGGGCTGAGATTTGTTTGAGTGAGGCGTTTATCATGTTTTATTAGCTTGTAGCCGGTAGCTTGTAGCAAAACCGGTTGGCTACCCGCTACCGGCTACAAGCTACCAGCCAGTTTACTCGATAACTTGCGGAACGAGATACAGCCCCGCTTCGACTTGCGGTGAGCCTTTATATTGCGGGGCAAGGGACTGGAACAGCTCGCGCTGGTTGGTTTCGGTAACGGCATCCTCGCGCAGACGTTGCGACACGTCCTGGGCGTGGGACATCGGGGCTATGCCCCGGGTATCGACCGCCTGCATTTCCGCGATCAGGGCAAAAATACCGGACAGTTGCGCGCGGGCGGTTTCGATTTCCGCTTCGCTCATCGCCAGCCGCGCCAGACGGGCGACTTTGCGGACATCTGCGTTGGCCAAAAACATGGTGGGGGACATAGTAAAAACTTTATTGAAATAAGGCTAATAGGGTATCATAAAGAAGTTTATCGACGAACCTCTTTGACTATCAGGGACCGACCATGTTTGGATTTTTGAACGGCTATTTTGCCAACGATCTGGCGATTGACCTCGGCACCGCCAATACGCTTATTTGGGTGCGCGGGCAAGGCATCGTGCTGAACGAACCGTCGGTGGTGGCGATCCGACAGGAAGGCGGGCCGAACGGCAAGAAGGTGATCCAACAGGTCGGGTTGGCCGCCAAGCAGATGCTGGGGCGCACGCCGGGCAACATTACCGCGATACGCCCGATGAAGGACGGCGTGATCGCCGACTTCACCGTCACCGAGCAAATGCTCAAGCAATTCATCCGCAAGGTGTACAAGGCCGGCATTTTCAGCCCAAGCCCGCGCATCGTGATTTGTGTGCCATGCGGTTCCACGCAGGTGGAGCGCCGCGCGATCCGCGAATCCGCCGTGGGCGCGGGCGCGCGCCGCGTGGAACTGATCGAAGAGCCGATGGCGGCGGCGATCGGCGCGGGCTTGCCTGTGGAAGAAGCGACCGGTTCGATGGTGGTGGACATCGGCGGAGGCACGACGGAAGTGGGCGTGATTTCGCTGGGCGGCGCGGTGTATTCCGGCTCGGTGCGCGTCGGCGGCGACAAATTCGACGATGCCATCATCAATTACATCCGCCGCAATTACGGCATGCTGATCGGCGAAACCACCGCCGAAAACATAAAGAAAACCATCGGTTCCGCGTTCCCCGGCAGCGAAGTGCGCGAGATGGAAGTGAAGGGACGAAACCTCGCGGAAGGTGTGCCGCGCAGCTTCACCATTTCCAGCAACGAAATTCTCGAAGCGCTGACCGACCCGCTCAACAGCATCGTCAGCGCGGTCAAGACCGCGCTGGAACAAACACCGCCGGAACTCGGCGCGGACATCGCCAACAAGGGCATGGTGCTGACCGGGGGCGGCGCGCTGTTGCGCGACCTGGATCGCCTGTTGATGGAAGAAACCGGCCTGCCGGCGCTGATCGCCGACGACCCCCTGACCTGTGTGGTGCGCGGCTCGGGCCAGGCTCTGGATAACATGGATAACAAATCCACCAACATTTTTACGACGGAGTAATCCAGAAGACAGAGGACAGGGTTCAGAGGACAGATGACAGAGGACAGAGGACAGAGGTTTTGTGTGCCGCTACGCGGCACGCCATACATATTAAAGACGCGGCGCAGCCGCGACAACGCTTCTGTCTTCTGTCTTCTGTCCGCTGTCTTCTGAAATGGACCACACGCAATCCTTCCAGTTTTTCAATCGCGGCCCCAGCCCTGCGGTGCGGCTGGTGTTCTTCTCGGTGCTATCGCTGTTGTTGCTGTTCGTCGACGCGCGCTACCGCTACCTTGAATCCACACGCAGCGCATTATCCGTGCTGGTTTCACCGGTGCAGCGTCTGGCTACCTTGCCTGGCGTATTGTGGCAGCAAGCCGGCGATTTCTTTATCACGCAGCGCAACCTGGTAGACGAGAACAAATTGTTGCATCGGCAGCATGAAAGCGATGCGGCGCAATTGTCGCAATTGCAGGCACTGCAACAGGAAAATCAGCAATTGCGCAGCTTGCTGGCGCTGCCGCATCGCAGCGAATTCAACGCGCAACCGGCCGAAGTCGTGTATGCCGAGCGCGATGTATTCAAACGCAGGGTGCTTCTCAATAAAGGTGCGGATGCCGGCATAAAGGCCGGGCAAGTGGTGATGGACGACATCGGTATCGTCGGGCAAATTACGCGCGTCTACCCGTGGCTTTCGGAAGTCACGCTGATAACCGAAAAAGACCATGCCGTACCGGTGCAGGTATTGCGCAACGGATTGCGCACCATCGTATTCGGCGCGGGCGATACCAGCCAGTTGTCGCTGCGCTACATGCCCATCAGTTCCGACATACAGAACGATGACGTGCTGGTGACTTCGGGAGTTGACGGAATCTACCCTCCGGGCATTCCGGTCGCCAAAGTGATCAAGATCGAGCGCGATGCCGCCTACCCGTTTGCGCGCGTCATCTGCCTGCCGCTGGCCGGTGTGGACAAACATCGCCATTTGCTGGTTTTGTCCGATTTGCCCAAGTTGCCGGAGCGCCCGGCGGAAGCGCCGGGGGCAACCGGCGCAACGCAGAATTCAAAGATGAAGCCCAAGAGATAAATGTCCTATCTTACCCCCGACAGCACGGAAATTCAGCGCCCGGTCAGCAATGCCTTCATCGTAATGAGCGTGTTGATCGCGCTGTTACTGAACGGGCTGCCCTGGGAAGGCATCTGGCTGATGCTGCGCCCGGACTTCGTCGCGGTGGTCATGCTGCATTGGTGCATGCATAAACCGTTGCGCGTCGGAATCGGCATTTCCTGGGCGGTGGGAATACTTGCCGATGTGGCCGACGCCAGCTTGTTCGGGCAACATGCGATGGCCTATGCCCTGCTCGCCTTTGGCGGGGCGGTGCTGCATCACCGCTTGAAAATGTTCGGACTGCGCCAGCAAACCACCCAGGTATTCTGGATACTGGCGTTGACCTACGCGGTATATTCGCTGGTGCATTGGCAGATAAACGGCTATGTGGTGTGGCCGTACTTCCTCGGCTGTCTGACTTCGACCTTGCTGTGGGTGCCGCTCAGCATCATGCTCCAGGCGGCGCGGCAGATGCGCGCGGATTCATGACCGCTAGGGTCCGTTTAATGTCCAAGCACGTCGAACTAAGAAACCATCAGCGCGAAATTTTTTACTTCCGGTTGCGGCTGGCCGTCAGCATCAGCTTTGTATTGGTATTGGTTGGGATACTGCTGGCGCGCATGGTTTACCTGCAAGCGGTGCGCCACGATTATTACCAGACGCTGTCGGAAAGCAACCGTATCTCCATCGTTCCCATCGTCCCCAACCGCGGCCTGATACTCGACCGGAACGGCGTGGTGCTGGCGCACAATTATTCCGGCTATACGCTGGAGATAAACTCGGAAAAAGCAGCAAACATGGAGGCCACCATCAACGAGCTGTCCACGCTGATCAATATTACCCCGAAGGACCGCAAACGCTTCAGGAAACTGCTCACCGAGAGGCGCAATTCCGAGACCCTGATGATCCGCAACCGGCTCACCGATGAAGAGGTCGGGCTTTTTGCCGCGCAGCAATACCGTTTCCCGGGCGTGGAAATCAAGGCCCGGCTGTTCCGCGATTATCCGTATGGCGAAAAGACTGCGCATCTGATCGGTTATATCGGGCGCATCAACCAGACCGACGTGGACCAGCTCGAAGAAAACGATCTGGCGGCCAACTATCGCGGCTCCGATTACATCGGCAAAACCGGCCTGGAGCAGAGCTACGAAAACGAGCTGCATGGCATCACCGGCGTGGAACAGGTCGAGGTGGATTCCGGCGGGCGGGCGGTGCGCATGCTGTCGCGCACCCCGCCCGCTTCGGGCAATACGCTGGTATTGAGCATCGATGCGAAATTGCAGGAAATCGCCGAGCGGTCGTTCGGCAACTACCGGGGCGCGCTGGTGGCGATAGACCCGAACAACGGCGAAGTGCTGGCTTTTGTCAGCAAGCCCGGCTACGACCCAGGCCTGTTCATCGACGGCATCGATGCGCAGAGCTGGGACGAGCTGAATAATTCGCCCGACACGCCGCTCAACAACCGCGCATTGCGCGGACAATACCCGCCCGGCTCCACGATCAAGCCGTTCATGGCGATGGCCGGGCTGCATTACAACACCCGCTCGCCCGGCCATGCCATCAGCGATCCGGGCCATTTCAACCTGCCCGGCAGCAGCCACCAATACCGCGACTGGAAAAAGGGCGGGCACGGCAGCGTGGACATGTTCAAGGCTATTGCCGTCTCATGCGATACTTATTTTTACGGCCTGGCAACGGAGTTGGGCATAGACAACATGTTCAATTTCCTGTCGCGTTTCGGTTTCGGCAAAAAAACCGGCCTCGACCTGGAGGGTGAAACATCCGGGCTGCTGCCGTCCACGGAATGGAAGATGAAGCGCCACAAGGATAAATGGTATGCGGGCGACACCGTATCGGCAGGCATCGGACAGGGCTATAACCTGGTCACGCCGATGCAGCTTGCTTACGCCACCGCAGTGTTATCCAATAACGGCGTCGGCTATAAACCGCACCTGCTCAGGGAAGTGCGCAGTTCGCGCAGCAATGAAAATCGTCTGGCCAAAATCGGGAAGGAATTCGATTTGAAGTTTGACCCGGCTCATCTCGACCTGGTAAAGCGCGCCATGGTAGCGGTCACCCAGCCCGGCGGCACGGCAGTACAAGCCTTTGCCGGCGCCACATACCAAATTGCCGGCAAGACCGGCACGTCACAGGTGATCGCCATGAAGCAGGATGAAAAATACGATGCCGGCAAAGTCGATGAGCGCCTTCGCGACCATGCATGGTTCATCGCTTTCGCACCCGCCGGGCAACCCGGGATCGCGCTGGCGGTGCTGGTCGAAAACGGCGGTCACGGCAGCAGCACGGCGGCTCCGATCGCGCGCAAGGTGATGGACTATTTTCTGCTCGGCAAAATACCGCAACCGTTGCCGGACGTGGCTATCCATGAGGGCGAAGAACATGACTAGGCGCCAGTTGTGGCTGCGCATTATCGCGCACCTCGACCTGCCGCTGCTGCTCGGCATCGGCCTGCTGATGACGGTCAGCCTGCTGGTGCTGTACAGCGCGGACAATACCGGCTGGAGCCGCCCGCTGAACCAGATGCTCCATATCGCGATAGCGCTCACCTGCATGTGGCTGATCGCCAACTTGCCGCTGCATTATTTGATGCGCACCGCCGTGCCGGTCTATACGCTCGGCATGGTTCTGCTTGTCTGCGTGGCGCTGTTCGGCGAAATCAGCCACGGCGCACGGCGCTGGCTGAACCTGGGCATTACCACCATCCAGCCTTCCGAGCTGATGAAAATCGGCATACCGCTGATGATGGCCTGGTACTTCGAAAAGCACGAGGCCGCGCTCACCCTCAAAAATTATTTCGTCGCGGCATTGCTGCTGCTGATGCCGGTGGCGCTGATCGTGCGCCAGCCCGATCTGGGCACCGCGATATTGATTTCCGCCAGCGGCTTCTACGTGCTGTTCCTGGCCGGGCTGAGCTGGCGCGTGATGGGAATCATGCTCATCTCCGCGCTCGCCAGCGCGCCGGTGCTGTGGTCGATGCTGCACGACTACCAGCGCCACCGCATCCTGATGCTGTTCGACCCATCGCAAGACGCGCTGGGCAAGGGTTATCACGCTATCCAGGGCATGATTGCCATCGGTTCCGGCGGCATTCTCGGCAAAGGCTACCTGAAGGGCTCGCAGACCCACCTCGATTTCCTGCCCGAGCGCACCACCGACTTCATTTTTGCGGTATATTCGGAAGAGTTCGGCCTGCTCGGCAACCTGATCCTGCTGGGGCTGTATCTGCTCGTGATCGGACGCGGCTTCATCATCACCGCGAATGCCTCGACTTATTTCACACGCCTGATGGCGGGCTCCATCACGCTGACGTTCGCCACTTACGCATTCGTCAACATGGGCATGGTCAGCGGCATCCTGCCGGTGGTCGGCGTGCCGCTGCCGCTGATAAGCTATGGCGGAACATCGATGCTGACCCTGATGCTGGGTTTTGGTATGCTGATGAGTATCGAGACGCACAAGAAGCTGGTTAAAACTTAGGAGGCTACATGAACAGGCAAACCGCAATTCTGGCATTGGCAACCCTGGCGCTCGCCGCTTGCGGCACCCCCCTTCAACGCGCGGTAGAAACGCGCAGCACACCCGCGCCGGTTGAAGACCGTGCGGCCGGGTCTCCCTCGACGCCCGCTGCACCGGCTGCACCGGGCGGTTATCTTGCGGGCGATGGCCCCGGCGGGGACGTGCCTGCCAACCTCGATGAGATTCCCGATGCCGTGCCGAAAATCGAACCGCTGCACCGCTATGCAAACCGCCCTTATGTCGCATTGGACAAAACCTATGCGCCGATGACCGCCTTGGGCAATTTCAAGGAACGCGGCATCGCCTCATGGTACGGGAAAAAATTCCACGGCCAGCGCACTTCCATCGGCGACACGTACGATATGTACGCCATGACTGCCGCGCACCCTACCTTGCCGATTCCCAGCTACGCGCGCATAACCAATGTAGCCACGCAAAAATCCGTCGTGGTGCGGGTCAATGACCGGGGCCCGTTCCTGCATGACCGCGTGATAGACCTTTCATACACCGCCGCCCACAAACTTGGCATCGTCAACAACGGCAGCGCCGAAGTGGAAATCGAAAGCATAGTCCTCAATCCCGACACCGGCGCTCTCGCCAGGCAAGAACCGGTGCAAAGCAAACCGCTGGAAAAAACAGAAATCACGCCCAACATCGCGCCACCCGCCGCAAGCGCGGCGACGGGCAGCAATATCTATCTGCAACTCGGCGCATTCAAGACACAGGAAGCGGCAGATAGTTTTGTGGCAAAAATGCGCACCGAACTGGGCAAGGCCGGCAAGCAGATCAGCGTGTTTATTAAGGACGGGCTCACCCGCGTCCACATCGGGCCGTATGCGAACGAGAACGAAGCGAGGAGCACGGCGGAGAGGTTGAAGGGGAAACTGGGATTCAAACCCATGTTGAATTTTCACTGACACAACGGCTGATAAAACTACTGATGAAACCACTAGTATATAAACCCATTAATTACGAAACATAATGCCGAGCCATTTTTGTATCCGCATCCTGCCGGGTGAACTTCCACTCGATGCCACGTTGCTCCGTGTTACGGCGCAACTGCCAGGCATCAACTTCGGCGGTGA
>JACREB010000067.1 GCA_016218475.1 Nitrosomonadales bacterium
AATTCACGTATTCGCCCATATGTACGACAATCCTGATGCACCGGATGTGCATGACAGGTTTTTTATGATCAGCTCCGGATTGGACGACATAGTCAAAATGGCCATGGCAACCCTGCCGGGATATGCCTTTTCAAACCGTAACGGAAAAAAAGGGACGTATGAGGCGATAATTACCGTTGGGTTGATTCATTGAAGCATGCCCGCACTTGAAAAGAAATACGACAACCAGTTCAGAACCGTTTTCGATGCCATCCGCGAACTTATGACACCGCTGGAACCCAAAAAGAAACGCCCTATTGGTTTTGCGCCGTGGGAGAAAAAATGAGGCTGACACTACTGGCTTGTAAGGGGAATAAAATGGTTGCAAGTCGCTCCACTTCTCTTTGTGCCGCTCCGGAAAACCGTGGTTTCCCAATTGTTCAGGTGTAAATGCAGAGGCTCATGCTTGCCCAAGAAGAGTAGAATTACGTTTTCCATAAATGCGCTCATGCGAGAGTTAAACAAGTAAGCCAAGATGGATGCAATTGGTATTCTGCCGCTGGATATGGCGGTCGGAGCGATTCTGCTCTGGATGGTGCTCGGATTATCCGGGCTGGTGTTGCAGCGCTTGCCGCATCTTATTACCGGCATCATCTTCCCTCTCGGCGCGCTTGCCGCGCTCGCTGTGGCCGGAACGGGCTTATGGGCGCTCGGCGAGCCCCCCGGCGTTGCCGTGTTGCCGCTCGGCCTGCCCGACCTGCCATTGCACCTCCGTCTCGACCCGCTCGCCGCATTTTTCCTGATCTTGCTGGGTGGCGCATCATTTGGTGTGTCGCTGTTCAGCGCCGGTTATTTCCGGGCTATGGCTGGCGGCACGCTCGGCTTGTTGTGTCTCGAATACCATCTGTTTCTCGCCAGCATGGCCTTGGTGTTGCTGGCTGACGATGCCTATATGTTCATGGTGGCCTGGGAGACGATGGCGCTGTCCTCTTATTTCCTGGTGACCACCGACCATCATGTTCCCGACATCCGCAAGGCGGGCTTTCTCTATCTGCTTATCGCCCACGTCGGGGCAGTCGCCATTTTGCTCAGCTTCGGCGTGATGCAGGGCGGACACGGCATCGGCGCATACACTTTTGCGGCCATGCGCGAGGCGCACCTTTCTCCGTTCTGGTCATCCGCGGCATTTTTGCTGGCGTTCTTCGGCTTCGGCGCAAAAGCGGGAATGATCCCTCTGCACGTCTGGCTGCCGGATGCCCACCCCGCCGCACCCTCGCCGGTTTCCGCGCTGCTGAGCGGCGTGATGTTGAAGACCGCGATCTACGGCATGGTGCGGGTGATCTACGACCTGATCGGCAACGTCCGCTGGGAATGGGGCGTGCTGGTACTCGCGGTCGGCGCCGCGACAATGCTGTTCGGCGTGCTCTTCGCACTCATGCAGCACGACCTGAAGCGGCTGCTCGCCTATCACTCCATCGAGAACATCGGCATCATCCTGCTCGGCCTCGGCATGTCGATGGCGTTCATCGGTCTGGGGCATCCCGTCGCCGGCGCGCTCGGCCTGATCGCCGCTTTGTACCACACGCTCAACCACGCGGTGTTCAAGGGCCTGCTGTTCCTCGGCGCGGGCTCGATCCTGCACGCGAGCGGCCTGCGCAACCTCAACGACATGGGCGGCCTTATCCGCAAAATGCCGAAGACCGCGTTTTATTTCCTGATCGGCGCGCTCGCCATTTCGGCACTCCCCCCGCTGAACGGCTTCGTCTCCGAGTGGCTCATGTTTCAGACCGCCCTGCAGGCGCCGACCCTCACGAACGACATAGTGCGGAGCCTGCTGCCGCTGTTCGCCGCCACCCTGGCGCTCGCCGGGGCCCTCACCGGGATGTGCTTTGTAAAGGTGTACGGCATCGCCTTCCTCGGCCGGCCGCGCGAGCCGCATGAGCGTCCCTCGACGCCGGGCACGGGACACGACCCGAGCGGCATGGAGCAATGCGGAATGGCCTGGCTCGCCCTCGGCTGTTTCGTGCTCGGCCTGTTCCCGAGCTACGTCATGCTCATGCTCAACCGCGTGTGCGTCTCGCTTACCGGGCATGGGCTCTCAGCCGGCGCGCTGACGGGATCAAACTGGCTGTGGCTCGTGCCCACGGCATCGGAGCGGGCGAGCTACTCACCCATCGTTTTCATGGCGGTGATCGTGGCGGTGATGCTGCTCACGTTCCTGCTGGTACGCCGCTTTTATCATGGCCGCGTGCGCTTCTGTGACCCCTGGGACTGCGGTTTCCCGGCGCAGACCCCGCGCATGCAGGACACCGCGGATGCCTTCGGTCAGCCGGTCCGGCATGTGTTCGGCCCGATATATCGCATGCACCGCGAACTGCCCGGGCCGGACGACCCGGCACCGCGATTCTTTCTGAAGATCGAGGACCGCCACTGGTACTGGCTGTACCTCCCCACGGCGAGGCTCGCGGAGTTCGCGTCGTCGAAGGTCGCGTTGTTGCAGCATGGGCGCATTCATCTGTACCTGATCTATACCTTTATCACGCTTTTGGTGTTGCTGGCGTTCGTATAATGGAAAACACAAACCTGACTCTCGGCATTTTGTTACAGCTCTGCCAGTTGCTGCTGGTGGTGCTGATGGCGCCGCTGCTCATGGGCTGGGTAAACCAGTGCCGCGCCTGGCTGCAAAACCGCTCCGGCCCCGGCCTGCTGCAACCCTATTGCACCCTGCGCAAGCTGTTTCACAAGGATGCGGTGCTGGCTCATGACGCATCGCCTTTGTTCCGCATGACGCCCTACATCGTGTTCGGCTGCATGTGGCTGGCGGCGGCCATCATCCCCATCATCGCGGTGGACCTGCCGTTTTCGCCCGCCGCCGATGTAATCGCGCTGGTCGGCATATTTGCCCTGGCGCGGGTGTTCATCGCGCTGGCCGCCATGGATATCGGCACAGCATTCGGAACGCTGGGCGCGCGCCGCGAGATGCTGGTGTCGTTCCTCGCCGAGCCGGCGCTGTTGATGGTGTTCTTCACCTCCTCGCTGATCAGCCATTCGACGCAGTTGCCGCATATTGTGGAAACATTCGCACATCACGAGTTCGTGTTGTATCCCAGCCTGGCCTTTGCCAGCGTCGCCTTTGTGATGATCCTGCTGGCGGAGAATGCGCGCATCCCGGTGGACAATCCAAGTACCCACCTGGAACTGACCATGATCCATGAGGCGATGATCCTGGAGTACTCGGCGCGTCACCTGGCTTTGGTGGAGTGGGCGAGCAGCCTGAAGTTGCTGGCTTACATTTCGATTGGCATTGCCCTGTTTCTGCCGCAGGGGATTGCCGGAGTGGGCAACTGGAACGCGCTGCCGCTGGCGGTCGCGGCCTTGCTGCTCAAACTGGTCGCGGCCGGCGCGGGGCTCGCCCTGCTGGAAGCCTTGATCGCCAAGATGCGCATTTTCCGTGTGCCGGAGTTTCTGGGCACGGCATTTTTGCTGGCGGTATTGGGGTTGTTGATCCATTTTCTGCTGGGTGCATAACATGTCCATTCCGTTCACCACACAAATCATCTACCTGCTCGCGTCCATCCTGTTGCTGGTCGCCTTCGCCATGTTGTCGCAACGCCGCATACTGTCCCTGATCAATCTGTTTGCCTGGCAGGGGCTGGTGTTGTCGGTCAGCACCTTCGTGGTGGCTTATTCCACGGCGCAGCACCATCTGTACTATTCCGCCGTATTGACTTTACTGCTGAAAGTGCTGGTATTGCCCTGGCTGCTACATCGCCTGATCCGCAAACTGAACGTGAAATGGGATGTGGAAACGCTGATCAACATTCCAACCACCATGCTGGTCGGCATCGCGCTGGTGATATTCGCCTTCAACCTGGCCGCGCCCATCTCCCAGTTATCAGAAAGCATCACCCGTGGCCTGATCGGCATCGCGCTGGCCAGCGTGCTGCTGTCGCTGTTGATGATGATTACGCGGCGCAAGGCAGTGCCGCAGGTGGTTGGTTTTCTGGCGATGGAAAATGGCTTGTTCTTTGCCGCGACCAGCGCCACGCACGGTATGCCGCTGGTGGTGGAACTGGGCATCGCATTGGATGTGCTGGTGGGCACCTTCATCTTCGGCATTTTCTTTTTTCAACTTCGCGAGACCTTCGACAGCCTCGATATCACCCACATGGAGAAGCTCAAAGATGACAACTCCTGAAAACCTGCTGCGCGATTCGATAGCGGTCGGGAGTTGTCGATGATTGACTTGCAGCTCACGGCGCTGTTGCTTGCCCCGCTGCTGGGCGGCCTGCTGCTGGCCTTGTTCGGCTCGCGCCGTTGGGCGGCGGAGTTGAATTCACTGATGAGTTTCTGCACCTTTGCCGCATCCGTGGCGCTGACTATCCGCGTGATCGATTCCGGCCCACAGGTCGCGTTCAACGAACAGTTTTTCATCGATCAGTTCAACGTGTTCCTGGTCGCCTTGACCGCATTCGTGGCGTTCACCACTTCGCTGTTCTCGCGCCCTTACATGCGCATCGAGCAGCACCACGGCAAGTTGACCACTTCCATGCTGCATCTGTATTACAGCATGTATCAATTGTTCACCTTCGCCATGCTGGTGGCGTTGACCACCAACAACATGGGCATCATCTGGGTGGCGATGGAAGCGGCCACGCTGACCACCGTGCTGCTGGTCAGCCTGTACCGCACTCCCGCCAGCCTGGAGGCGGCGTGGAAATATTTCATCCTGTGCGGCGTGGGCATCGCGCTTGCGCTGTTCGGCACCATCCTGCTGTATTTTGCCGCCGAGCGCGTGCTCGGCCAGGGCGGCACCGCCCTGCTTTGGACGCACCTGAATGAAGTTAAAGGTGAGTTGGAGCCGACCGTGCTCAAACTGGCGTTCATATTCCTGCTGGTCGGTTACGGCACGAAAATCGGGCTGGTGCCGCTGCACAGTTGGCTACCGGATGCACATGCGGAAGGTCCCACGCCGGTTTCTGCGGTGCTTTCCGGCCTGCTGCTGAATGTCGCGCTCTGCGCGGTGATGCGCAGCAAGGTGCTGGTGGACGGCTCGCTTGGCACGCATTTCGCGGGCAACCTGATGATGGGTTTCGGTCTGCTGTCGGTGGTGGTTGCCGCGTTGTTTCTGTCGCGCCAAAAAGACATCAAGCGCATGTTCGCCTATTCCTCGATCGAGCACATGGGGCTAATCACCTTTGCGTTCGGTATGGGCGGGAAGGTGGCGACCTTCGCGGCGATGCTGCACATGACCATGCATTCGCTGACCAAGTCGGCGATTTTTTTCGCGGTCGGGCATGCGGTGCAAAAATCCGGCACCCAGCAAATGGAGAATATTCGCGGCATGCTGCAAATCAGCCCCACGGTCGGCTGGGGGCTGATGCTCGGCACCTTCGCCATCCTCGGCATGCCGCCGTTCGGTGTGTTCGCCAGCGAATTCCTGATTATCACCACGGCGATGCACGACTACCCGTGGACCACGCCGATCCTGCTGATCGCACTGGGCATCGCCTTCGCAGCCATCTTCGGCAAGGTGCAGCCGATCGTGTTCGGCGAAACCACCGCGAAACCCTTGCCGCATTCGCCTGCGCTGATTCCGGTGTTCGCGCACTTGTTGCTGGTGCTGATTCTCGGGCTGTATATGCCGCCCTATCTGGCCAACTGGTATCGCCAGGCAGCGGTTTTGTTGGGGTGAAAACCATGCCGATCACTCATCCCAATTTGCGTTTGACCCGGCTGGACGGCGCGATTCCCGCCTGGCTGGGCGAGATCAAGCCGGGCGATTTGCTGCCGATTTGCCAGAACGTATCCGGCGGCGGCGGGCGGCTGTTGGCCTTGTGGGGCAGCGATGCGCGCGAGCAGGGGCGCGGCTGCGACACGTTACCGGCGGAGCCGGCCGATTGCGGGAGCAGCCGCATAGCGCCCCCTCCCGCACCTGAGGGCTGCGCCCCACCGTGTCGGGGGCGCGGCTTTGCGTTGCACGTCGCGCTGGTCAATGAGGCGGGTCTGATTTGTTTGAGCATGGCATTGGATGCAGTGCAGCCTGTCTATCCGGACATCAGCCGGATTTTTCCGGCGGCCAGCCGGATGCAGCGCGCGGCGTATGACATGCTCGGTATTTACGCGCAAGAAAACCACGATCACCGCAAATGGGTGCGCCATGCGGCTTGGCATGGCGGCAGCTTTCCGCTGCGCAAGGATTTTGAAACCAGCCCTCACCTCAATCCTCTCCCGCAAGCGGGCGAGGAAGCAACCGTCCCCTCGCTTCTCGAAGGAGGAAAGCAAAGCGAGGGGGCTTTGTTAACCGACGCACAGAGCCGCGACCCTCTCTCTAACTCTCTGGGTGAAACAACTAGCCATTCGACTAGGCTGCAAGAAACCGCAGCCAAGTCGCTGGTTATCCCGCAAGCGGGAGAAAGGACAAACGAGAAAGGCAATCTTGAATCCTTGGAACCGGATGCCTATCCGTTCGTTCAGGTGGAAGGACAGGGGGTGCATGAAATTCCGGTTGGCCCGGTACATGCAGGCACCATCGAGCCGGGGCACTTCCGTTTTTCCGTGGTCGGCGAAAAAGTGCTGCGCCTTGAAGAGCGTTTCGGCTACACCCACAAGGGTATCGAAAAACGCTTCGAAAGTCTGACGTTGCAACAGGGGGCGAAACTCGCCGGACGGGTGAGCGGCGACAGTACCGTTGCTTATGCGTGGGCCTATGCGATGGCTGCGGAAAGCATCGCCGCCGTGACGCCGCCGGATCGCGCATTGTGGCTGCGCGCGCTGTTTCTGGAGCGGGAACGCATCGCCAATCATCTGGGCGATCTCGGCTATCTGGGTAACGACGTTGCGCTGTCGTTCGGTTTTGCGCAGTTCTGGATATTGAAAGAGCAGCTCATGCGCAACAATGCTGTGCTGTTCGGGCATCGTTACCTGATGGATCAAATCATTCCGGGCGGCGTGGCGGTAGATTTGGCGGAATCGGACATGCAAACGTTGCGCGACGAATGCGCCATGCTGGAACGCGAAGCGCGCCTGTTGCGCGGCATCTACGAAGAACATGCCGGGGTGCAGGATCGCTTCATCGGCGCCGGGCGTGTCGAGCCGAAGCTGGCCGCACAGCTCGGGTTATGCGGTCTGGCGGGGCGCGCCAGCGCGCAGGCCTGGGACGCGCGCGTGCAGTTTCCCTGCGCGCCTTACGACAAGCTGGACGTGCAAATGGCGACGTACCGCAACGGTGATGTTGCGGCGCGCGTCATCGTGCGCTTCGACGAGCTGTTCGAATCGTTGCGCTTGCAGCGCGAGATACTGGCTAACCTGATACATGGCGACGATCTGGCGAGACCAATCGAGAAGTTGCCCGGCAACGGCTTCGGCATAGGCATGGTGGAAGGCTGGCGCGGCGAGGTGCTGGTGGCGATCCACACCGATGCGCAAGGCAACCTCACACGCGTCCATCCGCATGATCCATCCTGGCAAAACTGGCCGGTACTGGAACATGCTGTGCTGGGCAACATCGTGCCGGATTTCCCGCTCATCAACAAATCGTTTAACCTGAGCTATTCGGGGCAAGACTTGTAGGAATTCCAAATGTATCAGATCCTCAAACAGATTATCAAGACAGGCATCCAGACCGAAGCAGCGCCGCTACCGGATGATTCCATGCGCGTCGAAACCAAGCGACTGCAAGAGGGAATTCTGCATGTGTTTGGCGGCGCGCTGAACATCCGTCATGTCGATGCCGGATCGTGCAACGGTTGCGAATTGGAGATACACGCGGTCAACAACGCCTATTACAACATCGAAGGACTTGGCATCAAATTCGTTGCCAGCCCGCGCCATGCGGACATGCTGCTGGTCACCGGCCCGGTGTCGCGCCATATGGTAACCGCTCTCCAGCGCACTTACGATGCAACACCGGAACCCAAGCTGGTGGTAGCAATAGGCGATTGCGGTTGCGATGGCGGAATCTTTTGTTCTAATGACGGGTCTCCTGATGGCGGGGGCGAGAGCTATGCGAGCTGCGGGAAGGTTGCCAATGTCATTCCGGTGGACGTGGCGGTGAGCGGTTGCCCGCCGACGCCGGCGGCGATACTGCAAGGCATACTGACCGCAATCAGTGCGCAAAAAAAGGAGTAAACGTCGGCAGGTCTTGCGGGATACCGCCGAAGCGCGTCCCGAGCCGAAGGTAGCCGTACCGGATAATGATGCCGTACACGATTGCGATGAATGCGCTGGTTGGCCCGCTTACGGGAAATTGAGAATGTCATGGCGCACTCATGTTTTTCATCACTGCTCGGTAATAATCCTGGAAACTTCGGTTGACCATTTGTATTTCCATGGGAAACCGCGTGATGATTATCTCTTGCGCTTTTCACCCAAATAGTTCATCAGAGAAACTCGCCTGCCCTCCAATTGCAGCATTGTATTTGTGGGAGCGGCCGCATCAATTGAGCAGCAAAATTGCCGCCCTGCGGCTACTCCTCGCGCCGACGCAGCGCGCGCCACACCCAGGCGCCCGACAGCAATAGCGCCGCAGCCAGCAGCCACAGCGGCCAGCGCGCCGGCCGGTTCCATTCGCGGCGCAACTGGTCGCGCCGCGAGGCTTCCACACGCCAGTATTTGATTTTGTTGTTGGCCATCACGTTTGGTTTCACGTTGTGCAGCCACCCGTGTTGAAGCACGTAGCTCTTCGGGTGGAAGCCCCACAACCACGGCGAGTCGCGGCGCAATATTTCCAGCATCCGGCCGATAATGGCCTGCCGCGCCGGGCTGTTTTCCATGTTCTTCATCTGCTCGAACAGCCGGTCGTATTCCGGGTTGCTGTAGTTCGCCGCATTCTCGCCGCCCTTGCCCACCTTGGCTTGCGCGCCGTGCAGCAGAAATAAAAAGTTCTCAGGGTCGGGGTAGTCGGCATTCCAGCCGAAGTAGAACATCTGCGTGTCGCCCTTGCGTATCTTGTCCTGGAAGCGGTTGTAGTCGGTGCTGCGCACCACCAGTTGCACGTTAATTTTATCGAACTGCTTGCGCAGCCAGTCGAGGCGCGCCTTGTTACCCACGCCAGTGGCGGTGGTATCCAGGTTGATCACCAGCGGCTGGCCGGTTTGCACATCCACGCCATTGGGGTAACCCGCTTCGGCGAGCAGCTTCTTCGCTTCTTCAATGGGCTTACGCTTCGGCGCGCCGCCCACCCAGTCATACACAGTGCGGTTGATGCCCGCCTCGCCGTCGCGGTAGCCGAAGATGCCGGGCGGGATTGGCGATTGTGCGGCGATGCCGCGCCCGTTTGCGAAAATGGACACGAACTCTTCGAAGTCCACCGCGATTGCGATTGCTTGGCGCAGCTTGCGCGAGCGATCAGCTCTGTCCCGACAGGGCAGCTTGCCATCATTCTGCACAGTTGGGACAGAGGGGCGGCAGCTCCCGCAATCGGCTGGCTTCGCCAGTAACGTGTCGCAACCGCCCCCGCCCACCACCGGATCCAGCCAGTTGAAGCCGGTGTACATCGTGGAAGTCGAAACCGCCGTCGAAAGCCGGATGCCTTGCGCCCTCATCTCGTCGGTCACCGTCGCCTCGCCACCGACATTCACCTGTACCGCCTGGTCGAAGCTGTCCGAGCTGATGCCGGAAGCATCATAGTAGCCCTGCAAAAATTTGTTCCAGTAGGGTATGGTTTCCTTTTCCAGGCTGAAAACCACCTTGCCGATCAGCGGCAACGGCTTGTCCGCATCGGCCAGCAGCCCGGCCTGCACGTCGCCCGGCTCGCCTTCCGCAGGATAGCGCTCGCTGTCGTAATAGGGATTGCGGCTCAGCACCATGCGCTGGTTGGGATCGTTTTCGGACAGGTAATACGGCCCGCTACCCACCGGCCACCAGTCGAGCGTCAGGTTGCGTTCGCGCATCCCCGCCTGCGCGTAGAACTGTTCGGCCTCATGCGGCATCGGCGCGAAGAACGGCATCGCCAGCCAGTAGGCGAACTGCGGATACTTGCCGTGCACCTCGATGCGGTACGTGTGGTCGTCCAGCACCTGCACCCCGGATAGCGGGTAAGCATCGAGGTCGAGAAACGCGTCGGGATTTTTTTTCAACGCCTGCCGCAACGTCGCGGCGTAGTCTTTCAGCCCGACGATGTACTCGCTCATCACCCCGAAAATCGGCAAATGCAATTGCGGGTGCGCGAGGCGCTTGATCTGGTAAACATAATCCGCCGCCGCGACGGCGCGCGTGCCGCTGTGCGGAAAATCGCCCAGCGCATGGATGTCGCGCAAATCGCGCGGCGCCAAGTGATCGTACTCCGGCTTGCCCTGCGCATTTTTGGCAAACGCCGGATGCGGCTGGTAGCGCATGCCCGGCTTGATGTGGATTTCATATACGCTGAAGGCGACTTTTTCCGCAGGCGCGGTGTCCGGCAATGCGTTGCGCTGTTTATCCAGATAGCGCACCACAGGCATTTCGGCGGCAGCCAGCGGCACCAATTCATAAGGGCGCTTCAGGTAATGATATTGCAGCGGCGGCGCGTAAATCTCCGCGAGAAACTCATATTCGTTCTCGCTGTACGCCTGGGCCGGATCGAGATGCTTGGGGCGCTCGGTGAACGCGGTGTAGAGGATCGGCTTGCCGCCATCCGCCGCCGGATAGGGATTATTCCACAAGCCGCCGTCACAGGCGGAAAGCAGCACAACCAGCAGAAAAGCGCACAAGGTTCTCATGATGCGGAGTTTAGCGGAATCAACCCAACACGTCATGACCAAGAGGCACCCGGTTTGATTCATTATGGCGATGTTATACTTGCGCATGCTTTTGGTTTAATCACACACGGAGAAATACATGAAACGATTATTGATGCTGTGGACTATTGCCTTGGTCGGCGCGAGTTTGTTTGCCGCAACGGCTGAAGCCAGGCGCTTTGGCGGTGGCGGCAGCATCGGCAAGCAACGGGCGATGGCCCCGCAACAGGCGCAAAAAGCGCCAACCGCAGCACCCGCGCAAGCTTCCGCTCCGGCACCGGCAGGCAATAAGTGGCTGGGGCCGTTGGCTGGTCTGGCCATTGGCGCTGGCCTGGGTGCGCTGTTCGCCAGCATGGGTCTGGGTGAAGGCATGGGCACTATCCTGATGATTCTGCTTGGCGGGATGGCGGCGATGTTTCTGGTTTCATTGTTGCGCAAGAAGCAGCCGCAACCTGCCATGCAATATGCAGGGGCGGGCGCGCCCTACAATGAGCCACAGTTGATGCAGCCGCCGCTGGCGGGCTCCGCCATAAAAACGGCACCCTCCACCACATCCTCGGGAAACATTCCGGCAGAGTTCCCGACGGAAAGCTTTTTGCGCAGCGCGAAGACTTCATTTATCCGTTTACAGGCCGCAAACGACCGCAAGGATTTGAGCGACATCCGCGAATACACTACGCCGGAAATGTTCGCGGAAATCTCGATGCAAGTGCAGGAGCGCGACGATACGCCGCAAAAAACAGACGTCATCGCGATCAACGGCGAATTGCTGGAAGTGGCCGAAGAAGGCGACAGGGCCATTGCCAGCGTGCGCTTTACCGGGCAATTGCGCGAAAACAACGGGGTGCCGGAGAACGTGGATGAAATCTGGCATGTGCAGAAAAATTTGCGCGACGACAAGTCGGTGTGGCTGTTGGCGGGCATTCAACAAACCACCCTGCATTAACTGGCCGTGTTCGCCTGCCACTTTCCCTTTCTCTTTCGAGCATGGGACGTGAATAATAATTAACATGCGCCTATTCCGCTTCCTCAAAATTATCTATGTCGTCCTGCGCTTCGGCCTGGACGAATTTTTCCTGGCGCATACACGGGTGCGCTGGCTGCGCGCCCCGCTGAACCTCCTTCTATTCTTCCGAAACACTTCGGAGCCGCGTGCCGTACGGCTGCGCCTTGCGCTGGAAAACCTCGGCCCGATCTTCGTCAAATTCGGCCAGTTGCTTTCAACGCGGCGCGATTTGATGCCGACCGATCTCGCCGACGAACTCGCCAAGCTTCAGGATCAAGTACCGCCCTTCCCGTCATCTGAAGCGGTCGCCGTGCTCGAAGCCACCTACCGCAAACCGTTGCGCGAGGTATTCCAAAGCTTCGAAGAAACGCCCGTCGCCAGCGCGTCGGTGGCGCAGGTGCATTTTGCGGTTCTGCCGGACGGGCGCGAAGCGGCGGTAAAGATCCTGCGGCCCGGTATCGCTCCGGTGATTGCGCACGACATCGCGCTGCTGAACGTCTGCGCCGACCTGATGGAAATGTTGTGGGCAGACGGTCGCCGCCTCAGGCCGCGCGAAGTAGTGGGCGAATTCGAGAAAATTTTGCACGACGAGCTGGATTTGATGCGCGAGTCGGCCAATTGCAGCCAGCTCAAACGCAATTTCGCCAACTCCGATTTGCTGCTGGTGCCGGAAGTCTACTGGGATTTTTGCACCGCCGATGTGATGGTGATGCAGCGCATGTACGGCATACCGGTCAGCCAGGTGGACGCGTTGCGCAAGGCCGACATCGACATACCCAGGCTTGCCGAAAATGGCGTGGAGATTTTTTATACCCAGGTGTTCCGCGACGGCTTCTTTCACGCGGACATGCATCCGGGCAATGTGCAGGTGGCGGCCGACGGGCGCTATATCGCGCTGGATTTCGGCATCATGGGCACCCTCACGGATACCGATAAACATTACCTCGCGCAGAATTTCATCGCGTTCTTCCGCCGCGATTACAAGCGCGTCGCCGAGGCGCACATCGAATCCGGCTGGGCGCCGGCCGAAACCCGCGTGGACGAACTGGAAGCCGCCATACGAGCGGTCTGTGAGCCGATCTTCGACAGGCCGCTGCGCGAGGTTTCATTCGGGCGCGTGCTGCTGCGCCTGTTCCAGACTTCGCGCCGCTTCGGCATCCAGGTCCAGCCGCAACTGGTGCTGTTGCAGAAGACGCTGCTCAATGTCGAAGGGCTGGGCTTGCAGCTTGACCCCGAACTGGATTTATGGAAAACAGCGAAACCCTGGCTGGAACGCTGGATGAACGAACAGGTCGGTTGGCGCGGCTTGCTCAAAAAGCTGCGCAGAGAAGCCCCGAATTACGTCACCCTGCTGCCGCAACTGCCGCGCCTGTTGCATCGCCATTTGGCGGACAATGGAGCAGCCAGCCGTAGCGATGAGGCGTTGCGCAAAATGCTGGAGCAGCAAAAACGCTACAACACTTGGCTGATACTCCTCAATTTATCGCTGATGGGTATTGTTGCTTGGGGAATTTTGGTTGCAACCTAAGCCGGGCGAGCCGGAACCAAAATGTAGGTCGGGCTCCGCCCGACATGGTGGGCAAAGCCCACATCCCGCGACACGTTACTGGCCAGCCCTCTATCCAACTTTCCCCCAGAGGGGGAAAGAGCAATCGCCTCCTCT
>JACREB010000001.1 GCA_016218475.1 Nitrosomonadales bacterium
GAAGCGGGTCAAGCAGGGATGGGCGGCTTGCCGTTGCCGCCCAACTCGCAAAAAGCGGAGTTTACATGTAGTAAATGAGCATTTTGAGCCTGATTTTAACGCCGCAATGCGCCCTTCAGCGCTTTGTGACACAGTAAGACTAGGTAAGCCCATGTTAATGGTACTGGAAATCTGAATGGAAGAGCGCGGCAATAAAACCATCATGAGCAGTGTGCTGTTCCTGGATATCGTGGAATATTCCAAGAAGTCGGTGACTGGGCAGATTTCGTTGAAGGACAGGTTTAACGGCTATCTTTCTGCCGCCATTTGCAATGTGCCGGTGTCTGACCGGATCATTCTCGACACGGGCGATGGTGCCGCTGTCAACTTTCTCGGAGATGTTGAAGACGCACTAAAAGCCGCGCTCAGCCTGCGTGAAAGTATCTCCAGCGAAGACCCAAACGTGGATCCGCCCTTGCAGGTGCGCGCAGGTATCAATCTCGGCCCGGTCCGCCTGGTGCGGGATATCAACGGGCAACCCAATATCGTGGGTGACGGCATCAACGTCGCGCAACGGGTGATGGGTTTTGCGGAAATCAACCAGATTCTTGTGTCGCGTTCTTACCACGACGCGGTATCGCGCCTTTCTCCGCAATATGCCGGGCTGTTCCATTCTCAAGGTTCCCGTACCGATAAGCATGTGCGGGAACATGAGGTGTATGCGGTCGGTCGCCCGGGCGAAAAGACGACAGAACTGTTGGCCGCAACCGCGCTTGCGGAGGAAGAAGCTAAATCGTCAGTGCAAACATTGGCATCCGCCAAGATTGCTTGGAATAGTGCAGCTTCCAAACTGGAGGGCATGATTGGAAGTGTTGTGGGGCGATTCAAGCAGGCCGATTCCAGGCAGCGCACCCCGTATATCGGCGCGATTGCCATACTTGTTATATTGACCGGCGTGTTGCTGTTAAAGCCGGCGCGCCATGACAAAAACCCCGTTTTGCCGGATGCCGGACAGGTGCAAGCCGCGAGCGGTACACAGCCGGTATCCGCAGTTGTTCCGGTTGCTCCGGTAGTTGTCGTCCCGGCGGTTCCTGCCGCGCCTCATGCAGAGAGCAAGCCCGCGGGTACGGCGCAGCCTGCCATCACCGCAAAACCGGACGGCAAAAAAGCGGGCGACCAAGCCAAATCCCCGGCTCTCCAGACCAGGCCAGCCAAGCCTGCCGAGCCTGTTCGCAAGAGCACTGCTACGGCGGACACGGGCGGCGGCGCGGAACATTCCACGGAAGCATATATCTATTTTATTTGCAAAGAAGAAGGGGTGCAGTTGTTTGTGGATGGCGCGGAAAAAGGCAAGCCACAGCTTATGGGCGGCGTGGTGGGCGCCGTGGATAAAAGCCAGTCGATACCGACAGGATTGACCGTGGCCGTTTCGCCGGGTAAGCACAAGGTGATTGTGACCGGTAAAGGCAGTAAATTTCACACGCAAAGTGTAGAGCTGGAACCGGGCAAGACGGCGCATATCAAACCGAATTTTTGTAATTAATTAGTTAATGGGGATTTCTGATTACCGGATTTGCAAAATGAATCTTGCAATTAAAAACTCATGCTGGTGGACACCATGATTAGCCGGTTAGGGCGTTATGAGGTGCTGGGCGAGCTCGGGCAAGGCGCGATGGGCATAGTCTATAAAGCCAAGGATCCCCTGATTGACCGCGTGGTCGCGATCAAGACGATCAACCTCGGGCTCGCACTGGAAGAAAAAGAAGAATATGAGGGCCGTTTCTACCAGGAAGCCAAGGCGGCCGGGAGGCTCAACCACCCGAATATTGTGACCATATATGATGTGGGCAAGAGCGGCGACGTGGCTTACATTGCCATGGAATTCCTGCAAGGGCGCGAGTTGCGCGACATCATGAACGACGGGAAGCTGTTGCCGGTCGATCAGGTGCTGGATATCGTAGCCCAGGTAGCGCAAGGGTTGGCTTATGCCCATGAGCATGAAATCGTGCATCGCGACGTCAAGCCTTCGAACATCATGGTGGTGCGCGACGGCCACGCAAAAATAACCGACTTCGGCATTGCCCGCATGGCTTCCTCTGCGGTGCGCACCCAGACCGGCATGGTGCTTGGCTCGCCTAAATACATGTCGCCGGAGCAAGTGATGGGCAAGGCGATAGACCAGCGTTCGGACATTTTTTCGCTGGGTGTAATGTTCTATGAGATGCTGACCGGGCAGGCGCCTTTCAATGGCGAGAATATCAACGCCATCATGTACCAGACCCTGAACGCGGCGCCGGTACCGCCCGGCACATTGAACCCTGCCGTACCGGAAATGGTCAACTTTATCGTGGCCAAGGCATTGGCCAAAAAGCTGGAGGATCGCTACCAGAACGCCAAGGATTTGGCTGGTGATTTACGCGCCTGCCGCGACGCCCTGCCGCGTTCCGGCAAGCAGATCGATGTCTCACCGGTTGGCGGCGAGAAAAAATTGCGCGACGCAATTTCCATTACAGGCAGCAAGGAAGCCAGTGAGGAGGAGGCCAAGCCGGCGGCAACGGCGGGCTTGTCGAAAGCTTTCGATTCTGCCGCCGCGACTATGAGGTTGGCAGCTTTAACGGCCACCAGCGAAGATGTCGATGAATTGTCAAAAACCTTGAAAATAGCCCGCCCGAGCGCAGAGTCGATAAATCGGGCGGCTGTGGTAGCCAAGGCTCCCCGCCAGCCCGCATCTTCCGCACCCCGCCAAACAGCGCAACCAGGCATGGCGGAGCCGCCGCCCCGCCACGGCGGCGGGAATCTTCTGCTGGTTATCTTTGTGCTGCTGGTGTTGGTGGGTATCGTCTTGATTTCCGTTTCCTGATCTCTCTTCAAAGCCAATTAAGAAATAGGGGGGAACTTCTAAATATTTTGAGTTCACCTAAATGCAAGGCGCGGCAGTAATTCCATTTCTATATCAAACATGCATTTTTGTAGGGCGGGCTCTGCCCGCCGGATATATTTGTCGGGCGGAGCCAGACCTACGGGTTATTTTCCGTTTGAAGGAGAAATGGAATAAGCAGGAAAATCGCACAGCGGCTGTTCGCAAATATGAATTTTCAGATATCCCATATGGCGATTAAGCCTTCGCCGCGTTTCGCAATGTTGCTGTTGCTGTCACACACGATCGCTGCAATCGCAGTGTATGCGGCCGCCATGCCGTTTGAGGCCAGATTGGCGATAATCCTGCTGGTTTTGTTGAGCCTTTCTTACTATATGGCACGCGATGTTTTGTTGCTCTTGCCCGATTCATGGTGCGATATTGCGCTCGATCAAAACATCGTATCGGTAGTATCCAGGGATGGTTCAAGTTTTTTCGGGCAGGCCGCGAGCAAAACCATTGCCAGCCCTTACTTCGTCCTGTTGCGCATCAGGTTGGATAGTCATCGTCTGCCGGTTTCCCGCGCCATTTTCCCTGATGCGCTTGGCGTGGGCGAGTTCCGTGATTTGTGCGTACGTTTGAAGTTCCTCTAGCAGCCTGTCGGACGAGGTAGTTCATTTCTATCTGTGGGTTTAATCTGCGGACTATAGTGCATAGGGTGAAAGGGGTGCATTCGAAAGTGGTGGGAACTATCCGTTCGTGGTGAGCTTGTCGAACCATGAGCGGCTTAAAACAGCCCTTCGACAGGCTCAGGGCGAACGGTGGACGGGGTTAACCACCACTTTCGAATGCACCCGGGTGAAAGGGTGATAACAGAGGTTTTTTAGCCTCAATTCCACAGATGCGAATTGCGTGGGCTTTAAGATGGGTTAATGACTACATCAATAGGAGCGGGGGGATTATGTTATTTTCGTTTATTATCAAATAGTTGTGAAATATTATAAGAGTTGTCCGGTATGCGAAAATGTGTGTTGTAAAAAAACAACATACAACTAATTTTTAATTGCATACCATTTTCCATGCATGGATAATGCGAGTCAGTCCGTTCAAGAAGTATTGCTTGATTATAAAAATTTCTGGATACGACAGCAGATGTGCTAGCGGGTTTTGAATTTAGTCAAATTAAATAAAAAGGAGCTTTAAAATGCAAAAGAAACTGATCGCAATTGCAATCGCCGCCGTTCTGGCACCCGCCGCAGCAATGGCTGACACCGGCAATATCAATGTTTATGGCCGTCTGAATGCGTCACTTGTTTCGCAGATCGGCGTGCAGGGTCAGACGAACGGTGTGGCCGTTAACACCAACTCTTCCCGTTTCGGCGTGAAGGGCACCGAAGATCTGGGCGATGGCTGGAAAGCGATTTTCCAGATTGAGACCAATGTGAACCTCACGGGAACCGGTCGGGGCGGCAATGGTAACAACGTAGCCAGCCCGGCTGCTACAGCCAACCCCGCTGCTAACTCTACCGGTGCTTTCGGCGGTCAGATACGGGATACTTGGCTCGGGCTTTCGACTCCTCTGGGCACGATTCAAGCCGGTCGCCTGCCCATGGAGAACCATTGGGTTTATGACACCAACCTGTTTGCCGACCAGATCGGCGACCTCGGAGCCTTTAATAGCATGACGGGCAATGGCCGCGCAAACGGTGAAATATTGTATACCACGCCGAACATGGCCGGTTTTACGGCCAACGTCCAGTTTTACCCTACATCGAGTGTAAACCCGAGTATAGTTACGGGTGTAACCCCTGGCCCGACAGCCGGCACCTCCGCCAGTTGGGGCATGGAGTTGAACTATAAATTTCTTGATGCTGTTGTTGTGAACTTTAACTATTTGAATCGTAATACGATTAGTGCAAATAGCGCGTTGTACGATGCCGAATACAAGCCGGTTGTTCTTTCCGCCATCTGGAATTTCAGTTCTGCTGGTTTGGTGAATGCGCAGTATCTGCGTGACAAGAGAAACACCGCAAGCGCAGCCGGAGTTGGACAACAAGTCGAGAGGACTATCTGGAACATTGGCGGCAAGTACAACATCATGCCCAACGGCACGCTCAAAGCACAGTATTCAAGGGCGAATGACGTGACAGGCGATGTGGCGGCAGGAACAGCCGTAAATGGCCTTACGAAAAACGCGAATACAGGTGCAAACATGTTTGTGTTTGGCTTTGACTATAGCCTCTCCAAGCGCACCATGGTGCAGATGGCCTATGCAAAAACCAAAAACGATACAAATGCTGCTTACGGCATCACCGGTGCCGGAGTGAATAACCAGCAACTGGCTCCAACGGTTTCAGCGGTCGCCACACCTGATAATCCAAGAGGTCTTGGCGTTAACCTGACTCACAATTTCTGATAAAACACTAGTATAACAACACATAAATAACGAAACATGCATTATACTGTCGTACGCCCACCCCATGACGAGGAGCCAGCCATGCGACAGACCGAACTGCATCTTACCGACGAGGATCGAGAATTGATCGAATCATATCGTGCCA
>JACREB010000070.1 GCA_016218475.1 Nitrosomonadales bacterium
CTCAACAACAAGATACGAGTTATCCAACGCCGTGCGTATGGACTGCGCGATGAAGAATATCTGAGGTTGAAAATACTCACGTCCATGCTCCCGAGACTCTAAAAAACATGAAATTTACCCACACTCTTTCACGAAGACCCTGATTTTAGAGATTCATTTTACTGGTGGTCGTGGTGTACTTGAACCACCGACCAAAGGATTACCTGATTAGCCACGAAGTTCAGCAGTCCCCTCTCCCGCAAGCGGGCGAGGGGAGCAAAACGGTGAACTGCAACCTGCTGAACTTCGTGGCTAATCAGGAAGGATTATGAGGGTAGGCGTTCCACGCAGAATGGCGCAAACAGTGGGTTTGCAAGCTATGATTTACAGTGTGCAACAGAATGTGCAATACAAAACCAACGGCTTGGATTATGGCGCCAGTGTTGTGTCAGTGTGTGCGCGCTTGCCGGAGAACACCAGCGCGAAGGTGCTGCCCTTACCCGCTTCGCTCGATATCTCAAGCTTGGCCTGGTGGCGTATCGCAATATGCTTGACGATTGCAAGGCCTAAACCTGTTCCCCCCGTATCACGCGATCGGCTGCGATCCACCCGGTAGAAGCGTTCGGTCAGGCGCGGGATGTGCTGCGGCGAAATGCCGATGCCGCTGTCCTGCACGGAAAACACCAGTTGTTCGCCGCGCTCTGCCCAGCGCAATAGAATTGTGCCGCCTTCCGGTGTGTAGCGGATCGCATTGCTGAGCAAGTTAACGAATGCGCTGCGCAGCTCTTCGCGATTGCCGAGCAATTTTGCGTCGCTCGGCAACTCCAGCCGCAGAGAATGAGATTTGCCGCTCAGCGATTGCCCCTCCTGATAAATCTCGTTGAGCAGCACGCCCATGTCCACGGCTTCTTCGAGCAACGGGCTCAGATCATTTTCCAGATTCGACAGGGTGAGCAAATCGGCGACCAGGTTTTCCATGCGCCGGGTTTGCTCGGCCATCAGTTGCAATGCGCGCCGCGCGCTGTCTTGGCCGAGATCCGGCATGTCTTGCAGGTTTTCGACGTAGCCGTTCACCACGGTCAGCGGCGTGCGCAGTTCATGCGAAACATTTGCGACGAAGTCGCGGCGCATGGCCTCGATGCGCTCCAGTTGCGTGATGTCGCGGCTGATCATCAACCGCTTGTTTTCGCCGTAGGGAATAAGCTTGATGGACAGCACCATGCCGTCATGACGCGCCGGGCGCATCACCAGCGGCTCGCTGGAGCTGGATTCCCCAGGATGGGATTCATGGATGTATTCGACAAACTCCGGCTGGCGCACCAGATAAGTGATGTCCTGCATAAAGTCGCGTTTGGAGTCGAGGTCGAAGTGCTGTTGCGCCAGCGGATTGCACCACTCGATGCGGTTCACCTCGTTAAGGATCGCCACACCCTCCGGCAACGCGGCAGTGGCCTGTTCGATGTGTTGCAGCTCGGCTGCAAGCTCCTGCTTGGTCTGGTTATGCCGCTTGACCATCCGGTACAACCGGGAAAACACTTCATCCCAGATGCCGCCCGCTTCCGGGATGGTTTCAATGCGCGGGTCATGCAGCCATTGCCCTAATCTGTATAGTTGCCGGGCATGGAGCGCCATCACCAGCAACAGTGCCAGCAGCATGAACAACAACGCGAGCGTGGCCGAAAATATTCCCCACAGCAACAGCGCAAACAGCGCGACGAACGCGATGGGGATACTTAAACGAAGCCAGAAACTCTGCAAGAAGCTCTCCCTGGTGCATGATTAATTGCGAAACATGCGCTGCGAATATGTAGGTTGGGTTAGGCGCGGATTTATGCGCCGTAACCCAACAAACCCGATCAATTACGCCAAATGCCGGTGTTGAGAGCCGGGTTTGTTGGGTTACGCGATAAAACCGCTCTTGTCCCCGGAGGGGAAACCCAACCTACATAATCTTACTGTGTCACATAGCGCTGAAGGGCGCATTGCGGCGTTAAAATCGGGCTCAAAATGCTCATTTACGCTATGTAAACTCCGCTTTTTCACCCGATTTTGCCTTGCACTGCATCCCTTGATCGCTATGTGACACAGTAA
>JACREB010000074.1 GCA_016218475.1 Nitrosomonadales bacterium
CGCCGTAACACGGAGCAACGTGGCATCGAGTGGAAGTTCACCCGGCAGGATGCGGATACAAAAATGGCTCGGCATTATGTTTCGTAATTAATGGGTTTATATACTAGTTGTTTCACTTAGAGAGTTAGAGAGAGGGAATGCACTTGCCCGACACGGTGGGCGGAGCCCACCCTACGATGGCAAAAAATACCGCAGAGATATTTTCTGCGGTATTTTTTTCGGCGCATCCTCTACAATCCCGTCTTTGTGAATTTCCGTAGCCTCCATGCGTACCGACGAATTTGATTTTGCTTTGCCGGAACGGCTGATCGCGCAGTATCCGCCGGAGCAGCGCGGCAGCAGCCGCCTGCTGTATGCGCATGGCGGGGTGCTGGAAGATCGCCGCTTTGCCGACTTGTTGCAACTGGTCTGGACGGGCGATGTGCTGGTGCTGAACGATACGCGCGTGATCAAGGCGCGGTTGTTCGGCGAAAAAGCGAGCGGCGGCAAGATCGAGGTGCTGATCGAGCGCGTGCTGAATGAGCACGAGGTTCTGGCGCAGGTGCGCGCCAGCAAATCGCCCAAGGCAGAGAGTCACCTGTTATTGGCGGGCGCTTTGCAGGTCGAGGTGTTGGGGCGCGCGGGCGAATTTTTCCGGTTGCGTTTTGCCGCAGCAGAAAATGTACTGGATTTGTTGGAACGCTATGGCCAACTGCCGTTGCCGCCTTACATCACCCATGCGGCAGATGCCGAAGACGAACAGCGCTACCAGACCGTGTTTGCGCGCGCGGCAGGTGCGGTGGCGGCGCCCACCGCAGGACTGCATTTCGATGACGCGATGCTGCAAGCCTTGCGTGACAAGGGCGTGTGGATTGTCTATGTGACCTTGCATGTCGGCGCGGGAACGTTCCAGCCGGTGCGCGCCGAATTGATACGCGAACACGCCATGCACAGCGAATGCTATGAGATCCCGCAGGCTACCGCCGATGCGATAGCCCAGGCACACGATACGGGTGGCAAGGTGATTGCAGTGGGCACGACCAGCTTGCGCGCGCTGGAGAGCGCGGCCCATAAAAATGATGGGAGTGGCGAATTGCAGGTAGGTATGGGCGAGACAAGAATCTTCATCACCCCCGGCTATCGCTTCCGTGTGGTGGATAGACTGCTGACCAATTTTCATTTGCCGCGCTCGACGCTGCTGATGCTGGTATGCGCGTTCGGCGGGATGGAGCAGATGCTGGCGGCATATCGCCACGCGGTGGAAAAGGAATACCGGTTTTTCAGTTACGGCGATGCGATGCTGATCGGAGGTAGGGCGGGTTCCACCCGCCGTCATAAAACAATGTCGGGTGGAGCCCGACCTACAACTGAATAACCCAATGTCCAATTACCGCCGCGCCCGTGTACCCGGAGGCAGCTACTTCTTCACGCTGGTGGCGCACGATCGCCGCCAGGTGCTTACCAGCGAGAATGTCAGAGCAGTCTTGCGTGCTGCCGTTCAAGCGGTGCGACAAGAGCATCCGTTTCATGCGGAAGCTTGGGTGCTGCTCCCCGATCATTTGCATTGCATGTGGCGTTTGCCGGAGGGCGATGCCGATTACTCCTTGTGCTGGGCGAAGATCAAGCGCCTCACCATGCATCATCTGGGTATGTCAGCCGGAGAAAAATTGTGGCAACCCCGCTATTGGGAGCATTGCATCCGCGACGAAAGCGATTTCGCGCGGCACGCCGATTACATCCATTGGAACCCGGTAAAGCACGGTTTGGTAAGATGCGCGGCGGATTGGCCGTATTCGACCTTTCATCGTTTTGTGGCGGCTGGCTTGTATCCCGATAATTGGGGAATTGCCGAGGACGAGTTCGGCGATGGCAAATTCGGCGAGTAGGGCGGGCTTCGCCCGCCGTCATTAAATAATGTCGGGCGGAGCCCGACCTACAAAACATGAAATTTACTTTACACAAAAGCAACGGCCATGCCCGTCGCGGCATCTTGCAACTGGCCCACGGCGCCGTCGAAACACCCGCTTTCATGCCGGTGGGGACCTACGGTACGGTGAAGGCGATGTCGCCCGCCGAGTTGCATGAGATCGGCGCGCATATCGTGCTGGGCAACACGTTTCACCTGTGGCTGCGCCCCGGCTTGGAGGTGATCGAGGCGCATGGCGGTTTGCACCGCTTCATGGGCTGGGACGGGCCGATACTCACCGATTCCGGCGGGTTTCAGGTGTTCAGTCTCGGGGCGTTGCGCAAGATCAGCGAGGAGGGGGTGAAGTTTCAGTCGCCGGTAAACGGCGATAAATGTTTCCTCACGCCGGAAGAATCCATGCGCATTCAGAAGGTGCTGAATTCGGACATCGCGATGATCTTCGACGAATGTACGCCCTATCCGGCGACGGAGCGCGAGGCGACCGATTCGATGCGCCTGTCTTTGCGCTGGGCTGAACGCAGCAAGCGGGCGCATGAGGGCAACAACAATGCGCTGTTCGGCATCGTGCAGGGCGGGATGTATGAGAACCTGCGCGATGAATCGTTGCGCGAACTGGTGAACATCGGTTTCGACGGTTACGCCATCGGCGGCCTGTCGGTAGGCGAACCCAAGGAAGACATGCTGCGCATCCTGGCGCACACCGCGCCGCAATTGCCACAAGACAAGCCGCGCTATCTGATGGGAATAGGCACGCCGGAAGACCTCGTGGCTGCGGTGGCGCAAGGCATCGACATGTTCGACTGCGTGATGCCGACGCGCAATGCGCGCAACGGCATGATGTTCACCCGCCACGGCGACATCAAGATCAAGAATGCGCAATACCGGATGGACATGCGCCCGCTGGACGAGCAGTGCGCCTGTTATACCTGCCGCAACTTCAGCCGCGCCTATCTGCACCATTTGCACCGCATCAAGGAAATCCTCGGCGCGCGGCTCAATACGATTCATAATCTGCATTACTACCAGCAATTGATGGGCGAAATCCGCGCCGCCATCGAGGCGGGTACGTTTGACGCTTTTACAACACGCTTCAGGCAGATGCGCAGTGGCGAGTGCAGTGCATGAAACGGACTGTGCTTCGTGCTAAAATGCGCGCCTTTTGATTTATCTCCGGAGATTGAATAATGTTCATCAGTAATGCTTATGCCGAAGCGGCCGCACCGGTGCAGGGCGGTGGCCTCATGGATTTTCTCCCGCTGATTGTGCTGGCTGCGGCATTTTATTTTTTCATATTGCGTCCGCAAAGCAAGCGGGCCAAGGAACTCAAGGCTATGATTGAAGCGCTGCAACGTGGCGATGAGATTGTGACGGCGGGCGGCGAAGTGGGGCGTGTCAGCAAAGTGTACGAGGAATACGTGGGCGTGGAACTTGCCGAGAACATCGAAGTGACGGTACAGAAGTCCTCGATCCTGGCCATGTTGCCCAAGGGAACCATCAAGTCCATCAAGTGAGTACCTGATGGGTAGGTTGGGCAAAGCGCAGCGTGCCCAACATTGATAAGAAGGCATTTTATCGTTGGGCACGCTGCGCTTTGCCCAACCTACGAGTTGCCCCCTTATCAAAAGAGGTTTCAATGAACCGTTATTTATTATGGCAATATTTATCAATTTTGGCCGCGATTTTGGCCGGGTTGATTTATACCTTGCCGAATTTTTTTGGCGAATCGCCCGCCGTGCAGGTGTCGCCGTTGCGCGCCAGCCTTAAGGCGGATGCCGCATTGCTGGAGCGTGTGGAAAAAAACCTGAAGACAGCCAGCCTCAACCCGGAAGTGGCCGCGCTGGACGGCAACAGCGTCAAGGCGCGCTTCGCCGATACCGACAACCAACTGAAAGCCAAGGACGTGTTGTCCGGCCAATTGGGTGAAGACTACATGGTTGCGCTTAACCTGCTGTCGCGCTCGCCGCAGTGGTTGTCCAGCCTTCATGCGCTGCCGATGTATCTCGGCCTGGATTTGCGCGGCGGGGTGCATTTTCTGTTGCAAGTCGATATGAAAGCCGCGCTGGGCAAGGCGCTGGAAGCCGCTACCGGCGATATCCGCAGCGCGTTGCGCGAGCAGAATATCGCTTACGCCGGTGTCAGCCGCGACGGCAATATGCTGTCGGTGAAATTCCGCGACGCCGAAGCGCGCAACAAGGGTGAGGCGGAAATCAAACAGCGTTTTTCGGACTATGCGCTGAACACCAAGGAGGCGGGCGGCGAATTCTTCTTGCAGGCGACGCTCAAGCCGGAAGCCGAACGGCGCATCCAGGATTCGGCCGTGCAGCAGAATCTGTTGACCTTGCGCAACCGCGTGAATGAGTTGGGCGTGGCAGAACCGGTGATCCAGCAACAGGGTGCGGATCGCGTGGTGGTGCAGTTGCCAGGCGTGCAGGATACGGCGCGCGCCAAGGATATATTGGGGCGCACCGCCACGCTGGAAGTGCGCATGGTCGACGAAGAACATCAAATCGGCACGGGTGCGGCCGCTCCGTTCGGCACCGAGCTATTCAAGGATCGTGAAGGCAACATGCTGCTTGTGAAGAAACAGGTGATTCTCACCGGCGAGCGCATCAACGATGCCCAGCCCGGTTTCGACAACCGCAGCAATGAACCCGCCGTTCACATCAATCTGGACGGTGTGGGCGCGCGCAAATTCAAGGAAGCGTCACGCGAAAATATCGGCAAGCGTATGGCGATCATCCTGTTCGAGAAAGGCAAGGGCGAAATTGTCACCGCGCCGGTCATCCGCGAAGAAATCGGCGGCGGGCGCGTGCAGATCAGCGGCCGGATGAGCACCGTGGAGGCGCAGGATACCGCGCTGCTGCTGCGTGCCGGCGCGTTGGCGGCGCCGATGGAAATCATCGAGGAGCGCACCGTCGGGCCCAGCCTCGGCGCGGACAACATCAAGCGCGGCTTCGATTCCACCAAGATCGGCTTCATCATGGTTTCGGTATTCATGATCGCCTACTACCTGATGTTCGGCGCCATTTCCATGCTGGCGCTGGCTGCAAACCTGCTGTTGCTGGTTGCATTGCTTTCCATGCTGCAAGCCACGCTCACGTTGCCCGGTATGGCGGGTATCGCGCTGACGCTGGGGATGGCGATCGACGCGAACGTGCTGATCAACGAGCGCATCCGGGAGGAACTGCGCAACGGCGTCACGCCGCAGGCCGCGATTCACGCCGGATATGACCGGGCGTTCGGCACCATCATCGACTCGAATGTCACCACACTGATTGCCGGGGTTGCGCTGTTCATGTTCGGTTCGGGTCCGATCAAGGGGTTTGCGGTGGTGTTGTGCCTGGGCATTCTCACTTCGATGTTCAGCGCGGTGCTGGTTTCACGCGCAATGGTTAATTTGATGTATGGCAGCAAGGCGCGGCTTGTAAAAGTGGCGATAGGCTAACACCCATCCGTTCGCCCTGAGCTTGTCGAAGGGTAAAGGTGAGCTCTGAATTTTGAATCCATTCATGGTTCGACAGGCTCACCACGAACGGATTGATATGACGATTTGTTGAGGAACAAAAAGCATGGAATTTTTTAGAATCAAGCAAGACATTCCGTTTATGAGCTACGGGAAAATCACTACCAGCATTTCGCTGGTAACGTTTTTATTTGCAGTGTTTTTTCTCGCCACTAAGGGGCTGAATTTTGGCGTGGATTTTACCGGCGGCACGGTGATGGAGGTGCATTACACGCAACCGGCCGATCTTGCCAAAGTGCGCGAACAGCTTGCTGCGACGGGCTTGCCGGACGCGCTGGTGCAAAATTTCGGTTCCAGCCATGATGTGCTGATTCAGATACCGCTCAAGCAGAATCTTGCTGGTGCAAAGTTGAGCGAACAGGTGATGGGCGGCCTGCGTAAGCAGGATGCCAGCGTGGAAACGCGCCGCGTGGAATTTGTCGGTCCGCAGGTCGGCAAGGATCTGGTGGAGAACGGCGCGCTGGCCCTGCTGCTGGTGTCGCTGGGGATCGTCGGCTATCTGTGGATGCGCTTCGAATGGAAATTCGGCCTGTCCGCCATCATCGCCAATTTGCATGACGTGGTCATCATCCTCGGCTTTTTTGCTTTCTTCCAATGGGAATTTTCATTATCCGTGCTGGCTGCGGTACTGGCGGTGCTGGGTTACTCGGTGAACGAATCGGTGGTGGTGTTTGACCGGATAAGGGAAAACTTTCGCACCATGCGCAAGGCGGGAGTGGCGGAAATCATCGACAACGCGATCACCCGCACCATGTCGCGCACCATCATCACCCACGGCTGCACGCAGATGATGGTCGGCGCGATGCTGCTTCTCGGCGGCGAAACGCTGCATTATTTTGCTATGGCACTGACGATCGGGATACTGTTCAGCATCTATTCGTCCGTGCTGGTCGCCAGCCCGATCCTGATGTGGCTGGGCGTATCGCGCGAAGACTTCATCAAGCCGGAAAAAACCGAAGCCGAAGAAGTGCTGCCGTAAACCGGTGGGCTCTGCCAACCGGATATAGATGCCGGGCGAAGCCCGACGGATTATTTTCCGCTTGAAAGAGAAATGGAATTACAAGAACCGTCGCACGAACTCGTTGGGAGCGATGATGGGATATTGACCGCATAACTCGTCAAAATCGCTGTCACCTGTTATCAGCCAATCAGCCTTGCTGGCGATCAGGGTTGCCAGCAAGTGATTGTCGTTCGGGTCGGCAGGGACAGCAGCATCGATTCCGGCGATAGATACCACCTCGGCTTCGAATTGCAGCAGCGCAATGTAGCGGGAGATATGCTCATCGTCCCAACTCAGCCGCTTCCTGATTTTCGGGTAGGCCAGCACGCGGGTTATCTCTTCCAGCATCGGTTCGGAAACAACCAGATCGAAATTTCGCTTGCGCCATGCAATGACGATCCTGCCGGGCGTGCTATCGGGCAACATCAGGCCGGACAACAGCACATTGGTATCGAGGACAATACGCAAGATCAACGCCGCCTTGCGGCGGCAACAGCCTTTGCGATCTCCTGCTCGGCAATCCCGGTAGATTCGTTCTGATAGATTTTTGCCAAATCCGCAGACAACCGGTCGAACTCGTTGCGCATCAGGCGTATCTTGTCGAACAGCGCAACATCAACCATCGCGGCGACAGGTTTGCCGCCCTTGGTAATGAGCACCTGATCTTGGCGATATTGAATTTCGTTCAACAATTCGCCCAAATTTTGCCGGACAGTCATGGCGGTTGCTTCTCTAATCATATTAATTACCCCAATTGATATGTTCGCGGTAGTTTATTACCGTTCAATGCGCCTGTCCAATTCTATTCTGAAGTGGGTATTTAATAGCCCGATCCTGATGTGGCTCGGCGAAGACTTCATCAAGCCGGAAAAGACCAAAGCCGAAGAAGTCCTGCCGTAAACCGGGTGGGCTTTGCCCACCATGCCTGTCCTGAGCCTGTCGAAGCAGTCGGGCAAAGCTTGGCCTACATTTTGGGTATCAAAAAAGGGCGCAATGAATCTCGCCTCAATGCTAATTCCGATAAATCGCACCCAGTATGCAGGAGTGCCGAGCGCCGGTGACTTGCGGCAGGCTGGCGGGCTTTCCGAGCAAGGTTTGCTGCGCCAGCCAGGCGAAGGCGGTGGCTTCCAGATAATCGCTGTCCACGCCGAGCACGTCAGTAGTTTGCACGCTGCTGCCCGGCAGCAAGCCAATCAGGCGGTTGCGCAGGGTTTGGTTGTGCGCGCCGCCGCCGCATAAATAAATTTCCGCAGCGCCACCGGTGCAATGTTTCCGGATGGCTTGCGCGATGGCTCGGCAAGCTAGTTCCAGCAGCGTCGCCTGCACATCTTCCGCCCGTTCGTCGCCTTGCAGTTTGCCGTGCAGCCACGCCATGTTGAACAGGTCGCGACCGGTGCTCTTCGGCGGCGGCAAGGCAAAGAAAGGTTCGTCGAGCATCTGCTCCAGCAAGGCGGGCAATAGCCGGCCGGAGGCCGCCCATGCGCCGTTGTCGTCGTAGGGTTTGCCGAGGTGCTGCATGCACCATGCATCCATCAGCAGGTTGCCGGGGCCGCAGTCGAAGCCGGTTGAAGCGGCGTCAGGCGGCAGGTCGGTCAGGTTGCTGATGCCGCCGATGTTGACGATGACGCGATGGGTGCAGGGTTGGCGAAACGCATGGTCATGGAACGCGGGAACCAGCGGCGCGCCTTGCCCTCCGGCGGCGATGTCGCGGCTGCGAAAGTCGCTGACCACGGTGATGCCGGTCAATTCGGTGAGCAGCGCGGCGTTGCCGATTTGCAGGGTGTAGCCTTGTTCGGGGCAGTGGCGGATGGTCTGGCCGTGGCAGCCGATGGCCTTGATTTCACTGCCCATGAACCGCAAGCCGGATCGTGTAGGGTGGGCAGGGGTTTTATCTGCCCACGCGGTATTGAATCCGCGTGGGTACAACGGCGTGCCCACCCTACGCAGCTTATCGGTAGTTACATCAAGCGGTAGAGGGGAATTGTCGAGTAGCGCATTGACCGCTGCGGCATATAGCCGCGCCAGTTGATTGCCGGTTAGTTGCGCCTGATGTAGTTCGTTGTGAGCGGGCAGGTGTAATGCCAGCAGGATGTTTTTCAGCGCGTCGTCAAAAGGCAGATAGTGTTTGGAGAGCAGCCGGGGTTGCACCTGCTCCAAATCGACAAGGACGGCATCGACGCCGTCCAGGCTGGTTCCCGACATCAACCCGATATAGAGCTCAGGCTGTTGCACGGGATACTTAGTCGAGTCTGGCGAGGTTGGTGTTGCGCAGTTGGTTCAAACGTGCCACGAAATTGTCGGCGAGCGATTGAAATACGGCTTTGTCGGCAGCGCCGACAGGTTGCGCATTGGGCAGCGCGACGCGCAACGGGTCGCGATGCTGGCCGTCAACCCTAAATTCGTAGTGCAGATGCGGGCCGGTGGTCAGACCGGTCATGCCGACATAGCCGATCACGTCGCCCTGCGCCACGCGTTGACCGCGATGCAATCCCTTGGCAAACCGCGACAGATGCCCGTACACGGTGGTGAAATGCCCCTGGTGTTCGATCATGACGAAGTTGCCATAGCCGTTTTGGTTGCCGAAGGAAGAGACGACACCGTCCGAAGTTGCCCTGGCTTTTGTGCCGGTCGGGGCGGCAAAGTCCACGCCTCTATGTGAGCGCCACTGTTGCAGTATCGGGTGAAAACGCGAGTTGCTGAAGCCGGAGCTCACGCGCGAAAATTCGATGGGTGAACGCAGGAAGGCCTTGCGCACGCTCTTGCCTTCCGGGGTGAAATAATCGCCCTGCTGCGTGTTGCCCTGAAAATATACCGCGCGGTAAACCCGGCGCTGGTTGATGAATTCGGCGGCCTGGATACGCCCGGTCTGTACCAGTTCGCCGTTGCTGTAGGTCATTTCATACACTACGGTGAATTTGTCGCCCTTGCGCAAATCGTGGTGGAAATCGATGTCGCCGCTGAAAATTTCGGACAACTGATTGGTGGCGGCTTCCGGCATCCCGGCCGCGTCAGTTGCGGCATACAGATTTGTCTTGATTTCGCCGGTGCGCGCAAACAGGCGTTTCTCAAGCAGGACAGGCAGGATGCTGGTTTTGTAGCCGTCGCCCTGTTTTTCTATCACGATTTGTGCGCCATTGCCGCCCAGATAGCGCAACGAAATAAGTCCGCCGGCGGAATTGATTTCGGCTTGCACTTCCTTGTCCGCAGCCAGCTTGCGGAAGGATTCCGCTTCGGCGGTATTGCGCAGATATTCGCTGGCGGCGGCATCCTCCACATTCAGGCGGTGCAGCAATTCGGCCACGGTATCGCCGCGCTGCACATGTTCGGTGCGCCAGAAGCCGGCTGGAGCGGTTGCGATGGGTGTAGGTTTGGGTAATGCGATCTGCTCGATGGCAATTTTGGTCGAGTCAAGGCCAAGATTGCTTTGCGGCACCAGCCCGAAAGCGGTGACCACGCCCAGCAACGGCATGGTGGACAGGGTGACAAACCAGCGCAGCTTTTTTTTGCTTTCCGGCATTTTGCGTTATTGGCCAAGCAGGTTTTGAGTTAACATTCGCGACTCCTTGAGTTGCCTTGTCTTGCTTTTGCAACGTGCAGCGCCTTCGACTGGTGCGCACTCTACCAGAAAGGCCTTTCTTCTAAAAGGCCGAATTGATGGGCGGCAGGCGACTAATTCGGGCGGTAAAATACGGCTGACGAGCGGTTTGAGCGCGGGAATGAACGGCAACCTGGCTTTTTTTGAACTTGAATTGATAAAAGATTTATGACTGAAATGACTTCTTTAGGAAAAACACAGGCCGACGCGCTGGCCGTGATCAAGCGCGGCGCCCATGAATTGTTGCTTGAAGAAGAGCTGAAGCAAAAACTCGCGTCAGGCCGCCCGTTGCGCGTCAAGGCGGGCTTCGATCCGACCGCACCGGATTTGCACATTGGCCACACGGTTTTATTAAACAAGATGCGCCAGTTGCAGGACTTGGGGCACCACGCGCTGTTCCTGATCGGCGACTTCACCGGCATGATCGGCGACCCTACCGGCAAAAATACTACCCGCCCGCCGCTGTCGCGCGAGCAGGTTCTGGAAAACGCACAATCCTACCGCGACCAGGTGTTCAAGGTGCTCAACCCGGAAAAAACCGAGATCGTGTTCAACTCCACATGGATGGATAAATTCAGCGCGGCGGATTTGATCAAGCTGGCGGCTACCCACACCGTGGCGCGTATGCTGGAGCGCGACGATTTCGGCAAGCGTTACAGGAGCAACCGGCCCATCGCCATCCACGAATTCATCTACCCGCTGGTGCAGGGCTATGACTCCGTGGTGCTCAAGGCGGACATCGAACTGGGCGGCACCGACCAGAAATTCAACCTGCTGATGGGTCGCGAACTGCAAAAACATTACGGCCAGCCGCCGCAATGCGTGCTCACCATGCCGCTGCTGGAAGGGCTGGACGGCGTCAACAAAATGTCCAAGTCGCTGGGCAATTACGTCGGCATCACCGACACGCCGCAGGATATGTTCGGCAAGCTGATGTCGATTTCCGATACGTTGATGTGGCGCTATCTGGAATTGCTGTCGTTCCGCAGCATGGGCGAAATTGCGGGTTGGCGCGAAGAGGTGTCCGCCGGGCGCAACCCGCGCGATATCAAGGTATTGCTGGCGCAGGAAATCGTGGAGCGCTTCCATTCGAAAAAAGCAGCCGAATACGCGCTGGCGGAATTCGAGGCGCGCTTCCGCCAGGGCGTGTTGCCGGACGACATGCCGGAAATCGCCGTCGCCAGCGCGGGTGGTCACATCGGCATCGCCCAATTGCTCAAACAGGCCGGGCTGGTTCCCAGCACCTCCGAAGCGCTGCGCATGATCGAGCAGGGCGGGGTCAAACTCGACGGCGAAAAAATCAGCGACAAAGCCCTGCGACTCAATGCGGGCGCGGTGGTTGTGGCTCAGGTTGGAAAGCGCAAGTTCGGGCGGGTTAGCGTTAACTGATTGCGTGTATTCAAAAATGGGGTGGTGCTCGTCGAGCAGCCCTTGCGTGGGCCGATTAATCCGGATGTAATTCCAATTCTAAATTAGGGTCTTCGTGAAAGAGTGTGGGTAAATTTCATGTTTTTTAGAGTCTCGGGAGCATGGACGTGAGTATTTTCAACCTCAGATATTCTTCATCGCGCAGTCCATACGCACGGCGTTGGATAACTCGTATCTTGTTGTTGAG
>JACREB010000072.1 GCA_016218475.1 Nitrosomonadales bacterium
CAATTCTCGATCCTCGTCGGTAAGATGCAGTTCGGTCTGTCGCATGGCTGGCTCCTCGTCATGGGGTGGGCGTACGACAGTATAATGCATGTTTCGTTATTTATGTGTTGTTATACTAGCCATTCGACTAGGCTGCAAGCGACCACAGCCAAGTCGCTGGTTATCCCGCAAGCGGGAGAAAGGGCAAACGAGAAAGGCACTTGTTAACCTCGCCCGACCTACATTTCGTTCCGGCTTGTCAATGCACTGCGTTCTTGAGTTGTTCCAGAATCGCAGGATTTTGGCTCCGACGTAACCTGAAGGTTAGTCTCCACCGAAACCCGGCTAATTAGTGAACAGCATTCTTCAATTGTTCAAGGATAGCCGGGTTTTCTAATGTGGATACATCCTGTGTAATTTCCTCGCCCTTGGCGATGGCGCGCAGCAGGCGGCGCATGATTTTGCCGGAACGGGTCTTGGGCAGGTTGTCGCCGAAACGGATTTCGTCGGGTTTGGCAATCGGGCCGATTTCCTTGCTCACCCAGTTGCGTAATATTTCGGCGATTTCCCTGGCCTTGGCCGGATCGTCCGGGCGCGCACCCTTCAGCACGACGAAGGCTGCCACCGCCTCGCCCTTGATTTCATGCGGCTTGCCGACCACGGCGGCTTCCGCGACCAGCGGGTTGGCGGCCAGCGCCGACTCGATTTCCATTGTGCCCAAGCGGTGGCCGGACACATTCAGCACGTCGTCGATACGCCCCATGATCCAGAAATACCCGTCTTCGTCGCGGTGCGCGGAGTCGCCCGCCAGATAAGCACCGCGCATTTCCTCGGGGAAGTAGCTCTTTTTATAGCGATCCGGGTCGCCCCAGATGGTGCGGATCTGCGACGGGAACGGGCGCTTGATGACGAGAAAACCGCCATGCTTGTCATGCACTTCGTCGCCTGCTTCATTCACGATGGTTGCCATGATGCCGGGCAGCGGCAATGTGCAGGTGCCGGGCTTGATCGGCATCGCGCCGGGTAGCGGGGCGATCATGTGCGCGCCGGTTTCAGTCTGCCACCAGGTATCCACAATCGGGCAGCGCGAACGACCGACCTCGGTGTAGTACCACATCCACGCCTCGGGATTGATCGGCTCGCCGACCGATCCGAGCAAACGCAAACTGGACAGGTCATATTGCTTTGGCAAGTCGCCGCCCAGTTTGATCAGCGAACGGATCGCCGTCGGCGCGGTGTAAAAGGTTGTCACCTTGTGATCCTGGATCATCTTCCAGAAACGCCCGGCATCAGGGTAGGTCGGCACACCCTCGAAGATCACTTGCGTCGCGCCCATCGCCAGCGGACCGTAGGCGACATAGCTGTGGCCGGTGACCCAGCCCACGTCGGCGGTACACCAGAAAACATCGGTAGGCTTGTAATCAAACACCCATTGCATCGACAGCATCGTCACCAGCAGGTAGCCGCCGCTGGAATGCTGCACGCCCTTGGGTTTGCCGGTGGAACCGGAAGTATAGAGGATGAACAGCGGATGTTCCGCGCCGACCCATTCCGGTTCGCAAGTCATGCCCTGCCCCGCCACCAGATCGTGCCACCAGACATCGTGCCGCGCATTCCATGCGGTTTCGCAGGCGGCGCGCCGGTACACGATGACGCTGTGTACCATTGAGCAATCGCCCATCGCCAGCGCCTCATCCACCGCCGGTTTCAGCGGCATCACCTTGCCGCCGCGTATTTGCGCATCGGCGGTGATCACCGCGCAGGCTTTGGCATCGGTGATGCGCTCGTACAGGCTCTTGGAGGAAAAACCGCCGAACACCACCGAATGGATCGCGCCGATGCGCGCGCAGGCCTGCATCGCGACCACCGCCTCGATGCTCATCGGCATGTAGACGATGACGCGATCACCGTTTTTGATTCCGCGCGATTTCAATCCGTTGGCGAACTGGCAGACGCGCGCATGCAGGTCGCGGTAATTGATTCTCGTCACCGTGCCGTCGTCGGCCTCGAAAATGATCGCGGTCTTTTCCGGCTGTGTGGCGAGATGCCTGTCGAGGCAGTTATATGAAACATTCAGCTCGCCATCTTCAAACCACTTGAAGAAGGGCGTGTTGCTCTCATCCAGTACCTTGGTGAAGGGTTGCTTCCACAACAGGGTTTCGCGCGCCAGCCTGGCCCAGAAACCCGTATAGTCTTGTTCCGCCTCTTTGCACAAGGCCAGATAGCTTCCCATGCCGGAAACATTGGCCTGCTTGACAAACTCGGCGGAAGGGCTGAAAACACGGGTTTCATGCAATATGGATTGGATGTTGGACATGCTGTCTCCTGAGTGGCGCTTGTTGTTGCTCTCTATGATCTCTTAAATAATCTCAAAAGTATGGCAAGAATTTTATGTTTATCGAGTAACCGTAGGGTGGGCTGTGCCCACCATGTCGGGCAAGTACATTCCCTCTCTCTAACTCTCTAAGTGAAACAACTAGTATATAAACCCATTAATTACGAAACATAATGCCGAGCCATTTTTGTATCCGCATCCTGCCGGGTGAACTTCCACTCGATGCCACGTTGCTCCGTGTTACGGCGCAACTGCCAGGCATCAACTTCGGCGG
>JACREB010000073.1 GCA_016218475.1 Nitrosomonadales bacterium
ACCCGAAGGCCTTCTTCACTCACGCGGAATGGCTGGATCAGGCTTGCGCCCATTGTCCAAAATTCCCCACTGCTGCCTCCCGTAGGAGTCTGGACCGTGTCTCAGTTCCAGTGTGGCTGGTCGTCCTCTCAGACCAGCTACAGATCGTCGCCTTGGTGGGCCTTTACCCCACCAACTAGCTAATCTGATATCGGCCACTCCGAAAGCGGGAGGTCGATCACTCAAAGCACTGAACAGCTTTATTGGCTGCGCCAATGCGTTCAGTGATCGATCCCCCCCTTTCCCCCTCGGGGCATATGCGGTATTAGCGTAACTTTCGCTACGTTATCCCCCACTTCCGGACATGTTCCGATATGTTACTCACCCGTTCGCCACTCGCCACCAGGTTGCCCCGTGCTGCCGTTCGACTTGCATGTGTAAAGCATACCGCCAGCGTTCAATCTGAGCCAGGATCAAACTCTTCAGTTCAATTCCTGTTTTGGTTCTTTATAAGAACCGGTTCTACTCAAAGTGAATCATTGACATGATTCTTTTCGACTTTGTGTAGGTTGTTGCTATATATTTTTAAAGTCGTTCCCACATCCCCCAAATTTACATCAAGGGGACACAGAAACTTCCCAAAAACCAAGCACCTACACTCGTCGGTTGTTCGTTTGTTTTTAAAGAACGGCTGCCCAGATACAGGTAAAAACATAAATGGGGGTTGCGGGGACAGGATTTGAACCTATGACCTTCGGGTTATGAGCCCGACGAGCTACCGAGCTGCTCCACCCCGCGTCAGCGAAGAGGCGAAATATAACAGACTATTTTGGCACCGTCAAACATTATATGCACTTTGTTACTGCAACGTAACCAAAGTATCTGCGAAATGTTAAGCGGATGCACATACGAAGGTAGTGCGTAGGTTGGGTTAGCGGCTTTTTCGCGTCTCGTCCACGAAGGGGGAACCCAACACCATTAAAAAAGGCTGTTGGGTTACGTCCGTCGGCGGTTAAGTAGTGACTTAGCACGGGGTTATCGTGCTTAGTCAATACTTAGTAGTTCCATCAGAGCTTGTCGAACCATGAAACTCCTAACCCAACTTGCGGGAAGATAAAATTCCCATTTTGTGTTCCGGCTTGTCCGGCTTAGAGGCTGCTCATAATGAGAGATTATTAACGCCAACGAAGCAACCTTTTAGAATGCCACCTCAAGCCGCATACCGGCCACCCATGTATCCCGCAATGTTGTATCCATGCTGGGATTGATAATGCGTTGCAGCGTTGGTTGCAGCGCGAGCCAGGGCTTGATCTGCGCGCGATAGGTTACTTCCACATCTGTTTCGCTGCTGTCGGCATTATTGAGGAGCCGGTATTTGCTGCTGGTGTGATTCTCGGTAACCGCTATGCCGGCGATGTCGTCATCGCGCCCGGAAAACAGGCCGTGATAGCGCAATCCCAGACTTCCCGTCCAATCCGCTTGATGGATATCCCGGCTCGCCGTACCAAAACGGACAAAGCCTGATAGTCCCCGCGCTGGGTGGTGTTTTTCGACGAACAAGGTACGTTCCGCCAGAAAGTAGGCTCCCTGACTTATGCGGCGTATCGGGTTGCCGATCGTATCCACGGCAGCGGGGTCTTGATCGTCAAAACGCGAAGAGTAACGCCAGAAACCGATAGCGGTCTTATTGAAAGATTCATGTTCTTCATGCACTTTTTGTTTGGGTTCGATCAACTCTCCGGCTTCGGCTGCCTCAAAGGGCGGCTCTTCTTCCTGCGGTGTGTAGCCGAACTCGACAATGGAAAGCGTACCGTCTCCTTTGTTAAGCTTGATATGCGTACCATGCGGGTTATTTGGATCGCCCGGCACACCATCCGTCAAAGCGCCTTGCAGGTAAAAATTCTTGCCGGGCGAGGTATATTTTACGCGTACCGCCAACGCGCCAATCGGGAAAATTGAGGGGGCTTGTGAGGCGCCTATGATAGGCTGTGCCACATCATTTGACATACCATAAGGAGGTTGGATAAATACGCTGGTGGTGTCGGTAACATAAAACTCCGAATCAATCGAATACAGACCAGCCAGCACCGACAGCCTGTCGTCGGAAAAACTTTTTTGCAGCCATGCATGAGAAAACTGTGCGGTGTTTGTACCCGCCTCTATGTTGTCCACGCCGACAAAGCCTCCGACGTAATTGGTGTTGAATTTGCTGCCGAGCTGGCTGTGATAGTGGACATAAGCGGATGTGGTGTTCCATCCCCACAGTTTCTCCAGATCCATTTTTATCCTGGCCTCGGTATGCCCCAGCCATGCGGTACCACGCTTGATGCCGCCGGATGTGTTCGACAACACATCGCTCTTGTGGGTGAATCCAAAGTCTATTCCCTTATCGTAGAGACTGGAACGCGCCCCGCCCCAATCGCCTGTCAGTGTTTCCACGCTCCAGTCCGGCGTTTTTTCTTCCTCATTCGGTACTTTCTCCTCCTCTGCGAATGCAATACCGCTCAGCAAAAGCCCAAAAAATAAAATCTTTGCAAATTGATTCGCCATGCCATCCCTCGCTTTATAAGTTGCTCATTGCGATTACACCAAGCCCATTGTCATTATCAGGAAAAACCCGATGCGTCATTCGACAAATAAGCGCCAATTTCCCCCTCCAGTTCATCAAAACAACCTGATAATGTACACTTTGAAGCAACACCGAAGGCAATACCCGTGAATACCACTGACTGGATAGGCAGCGTTGCTGCCACACTTACCACAACCGCCTTTATCCCTCAGGCATGGAAAGTGTGGCGCACCCGCCATGCCGCCGATATTTCGCTGGGCATGTACGCGCTGTTCACGCTCGGTGTTGCGCTGTGGCTAACCTACGGCATCCTGATGGAATCGTGGCCAGTCATCATTGCAAATTGCATCACGCTGTTGCTGGCAGGCGCGGTGCTGATAATGAAGATCAAATTCGGTTGAAGCTGACACCATGAATTTCATCCCCGAAGTTGAAATCCCCGAAATCAAACCCGGCCAGTCTATAGAGCTGCTCAAGGAACTGCACATCCTGACACGCGACGGCAAGCTCAATCAGGACAGCCGACGCAAACTGAAGCAGGTTTATCATCTGTATCATTTCATCGAACCGTTGCTGGAGGAAGTGTTTGCCTCCAGGCAAGACCTGACACTGGTGGATCACGGCGCGGGCAAATCCTATCTGGGCTTCATCCTCTACGACCTGTTCATGAAGGCTCGCCATAATGAGCATGTCTCGGGCCATGTATACGGCATCGAAACCCGCGAAGCGCTGGTCAACAAATCCCGCGAACTGGCCGAAAATATGGGCTTCACGCGCATGTCGTTCCTGAATTTATCGGTGGAAGAATCCATCCACTCGGCGCAACTGCCCGGACAGATCGACGTGGTCACCGCGCTGCACGCCTGCAACACCGCCACCGACGACGCGATCAAATTCGCGCTGCACAAGCAGGCCAAATTCATCGTGCTGGCGCCCTGCTGCCAGGCCGAAATTGCGGCCATGTTGAACAAGCACAAGAACCAGTCGTTCGGCAAAACCCCGCTCTCGGAAATCTGGCGCCACCCGATCCACACCCGCGAATTCGGCAGCCACCTCACCAACGTGCTGCGCTGCCTGCTGCTGGAAACGCACGGCTATCAGGTCACGGTGACGGAACTGGTCGGCTGGGAACACTCGATGAAAAACGAACTCATCATCGCGCGCCGCACGGAGTCGCCGCGCAAGAACGTACGGGAGAGAATGGAGCAGATTTTGCGCGAGCTGAATCTTGAAGAATTGCGGGAAAGGTTTATTTACTAAGGAAACACTGAATAAGTCCGTTCGCCCTGAGCCAAGTAAGCCCCGCATACGCGTGGCAAGGCGCGAGCAGGAAACAGTATGCGGCGCAAGGATTTTTCGCTTTGGCTATCATAAGCGGAATGCCAAGCCAGCAAAGACCGAGATAGCACTGGTGCTACGTGCCCGACCTCTGAGCATGGTCCCGGATAACGTCGGCGACATTGGTGATCCGTGGGCATACGGTGCGGTTCACCACCGCCGGTGAACTGCTGGGGGACTTGGCGGCGCTGGACAGCGACACGGCCTTGCGCCGACGCTTGCGCCATTATGCCGCCCCGGATTTGCTGGTCATCGACGGAATCGGATACCTGTCGTATTCGAACCGCCATGCGGATTTGCTGTTCGAATTGGTGAGCAGGCGCTATGATGCGAAGAGCACCGTGGTGACAACGAATAAGCCGTTCTCTGAATGGCCTGAGGTATTTCCCAACGCGGCCTGCGTGGTGTCGCTGGTGGATCGGCTGGTCCATCACTCGGAGGTGATTTCAATCGAAGGAGAATCCTACCGCTTGAAGGAAGCGGAAGAGCGTTCCTGGCAGCGCGGCCGCCAACAGCGAAAGAAAAAATCATGAAGCCATGGCGCTTGCCGTCAGGATTGCAGCGCGGGATTCCCTTCATCATCCAGGACGACTGTTCGTCCGCTTCATCGGCAGCCATCGCCAATACGACAAGATCAATGTTGAAACGATTTGAGGAACCCGAAATGGAACTGAAACCCATCCGAACCCAAAAGGACTACCAGGCAGCGCTGGCGGAAGCGGAACGCTTGTGGGATGCCCCTGCCAAATCGCCCGAGGCCGACAGGCTTGGCGTGCTGGTTATGCTGATCGAAGACTACGAGCGCCAGCACTACCCGATCCCCGACCCCGACCCCGTCGACTTCCTGATCCACGTAATGGAAAACCGGGGGCTGACCCTCATGGCACTCGGTTAAGCTCTCGCTGAGCATAAATGAGATCACGCGCAACTTGCCGTGGCATGGTTAACAGCGGAAGGTTCTTGGGCCGTCGTTTCTTCGCGCGAGGCTCGATTCGGCTTGGTCTGTGCGGCA
>JACREB010000071.1 GCA_016218475.1 Nitrosomonadales bacterium
CAAAATGCTCATTTACTACATGTAAACTCCGCTTTTTGCGAGTTGGGCGGCAACGGCAAGCCGCCCATCCCTGCTTGACCCACTTCGCCCGATTTTGCCTTGCACTGCATCCCTTGATCGCTTTGTGACACAGTAAGATTACTTGGTTTTCAATTGAAGCAACTTGGCGAAAAGACAGTTTTCCTGTTCCATCTCACGGTGTGACAACGCACGATCAATCGCAATGCGCAGTTCATAATCATGCCACGGCTTGCTGACAAAGTGGTTTACCCCCGCCTCATTCACGGAGGCAATCAATACGCTCATCTCGGCCACGTCGCTGATCAGTATGCGCACCGCATCGGGTTGCACCTCCTTGATCATGCGCAGAAATTCGACGCCGTCGAGCAACGGCATGGCATAGTCGCTGATCACGATATCGAACTTCTCCGCGCGCGCCGCCGATAGGGCCGCTTCGGTGCTTGCAAAAGTGCGGACCTCCAATTGGTACATGCCAAAACAACTTTGCGTATAGGGCTCGCTCAACTCGCGCTCAAGTTCTTTCAGGATGCGCGGATCATCGTCTACCGCCATTAACTTGAATTTGTTCCTGCGCTGTGTCTGATGCTGCATGCCAAAACGCTCGAAATACAACTTCGCCAGACGCCGGTTCTCGTAGCGTACGTCAAAAAGCCGAAGGGCTTGTAACAGCTTGCATTTCAGGTCGTAATCCTGCCATGGCTTGGTAATGAAGAAATCGATGTGCGCCTCATTGATCGCCCGTATCAGGTCAGCCGCATCGGACTGCCCGCTCAACACGATGCGCGCCGCATCCGGATGTATTTCGCCAAATAACTTGAGAAAATCAATGCCTTTCATCTCGGGCATATAGTTGTCGGCAATCACCACATCAAAATAGCCGTCTTTTTCATGTGCGCGCGCCAAGGCGGCGATGGGGGAGGTAAACGCTTCGATCTCCAGGCCATCATGCCCGACGTAAGGCCTGCTTACCAGTTCGCGCCGCAGTATGGACAGAATAAAATCATCGTCGTCCAGCAACAAGATGCGGTAGGTATCCATTAGTAGCGGTTTGACCTTCCCCCGGTTTTTCGTCTTCCAACAGGTGGGTTTCATGCTACCAGTTTTTCCTGTTGCTGAGTATTGATCCAGTCGTTCAGGAACTGCATCCAAGTTGCGATCAAAATGGCATTTTGTAGGGTGGGCACGCTTTTGTGCCCACGCGGATAACGGGCCGCGTGGGCAGACGAAACCGCTGTCTGCCCACCTTGTACGATATTGCTCTATTGATCTGGAATTGGAATAACCCGGCAGGGGCGAGATCCATCGCGCCCCTGCCGCATTTCACAGTTGATCTGAAAATAGAATCAGCGTTCGCAGGCGGCGCGGGCTGGATTGGCGCCGGAAACAGTGGGTGCAAGCAAATGATTCAGCCATTCCATAATCTGGCTTGCGGCCTGATGGCTGGCTTTTTCCAGCGCCATTGCGCCCCCTTGCGCGTCCGCGGTTTGTGCCGGAATATCGAGGCGTAACTTGCCGTTCCCCAATATGCGCTGGTTGCGCAGTTGCATCAAAGAGTAATGCATGCCCAGTTCGGCATGGCTATTCTGCGCATCGGTGAATACCTGCTCGAAAGCGGTAAGCTCGATGCGCAAGCTGCAGCGGGCGAGCTGATTGGATTGATCGAGCGCCAGCAGGTTGCCGCCCGCTGTCTGGTGCATAACCGAAGCGAGCATGTTAATGGGCGGTGCATTCCATCTGCTGCTGCCATAGGGGTGAAGCTGGTTGTCGGTGTAACCGAGCCGATATAACATGTCTTTGCCCATATAAGCCGGTGCGGCGCCAATCGGCGCGAGCAGCATGGCTACAGGCAGATTTTGTGCGGGCTGCGCGGGCGCGAGAGCGAACACCGCGATGTCGCGGGGAACCGGCGGCGCACATCCCGCCAGAATCAAACCGGGCAGAATGAAACCGGGCAACAGCAGGATGCCCCGTCTCATGGCTTGTGGCCCTTTTCAGCCGGACCCGGACGGGGAGCGGGCTTGCCAAAAACGACGCTCTCGGGATGTTCGTCCAGCGTGTTGAGCAGGCGGTTCAGGCTCACCGCATCCTGATTCAACTGATGGGTGAACTGGTGCAGGCGCGGAAGCGTCTCTTCGTTCACTGTCACACCGATTTTGCTGATTTCATCCAGCGCGGTGTTGAGCTTCGTGAAGCTTGGGCGTGCCGCGTCCATGGTGGCGGTGGTAGATTTCAGCAGGGGCTTCAGTTCCACGCTGGCATTGTCGAGGTTTTCCAGCAGGCGGCTGATGCGTTGCCGCCCCTTTTCATCGAGCACCATGTTCAGGTTCGTGATCAGTTTGTTGGCATTGGCCGCAATTTCTTCCACATTGGTCACCACTTTCTTGCCGGATGCCAATATGCTGCTCATCTCGGATTCCCTGAGTTCCATCGGTTTGTCGCCTAACGGCGTTCCATCGGTTCCGGTATCATCCAGTTCGATATAAGAAAGCCCGGTCAAGCCTTGCCCGGCAAGGTAGCCAAGCGAGCTCCTGGTCAGTTGAAGAGTCTCGTCCACCGAGATTTTTACGACGATGTTGAGTGGCTCGTTGGCGTTCAGATAGCCGCAGACTTTTTGTTTACTGGCCTTTTTGGCATCGGCGCATAGTGTTCTCGCGCTATCGATGCTCTCGACATGCCCGACATCCACGCCGCGGAAGCGCACCGCAGCCCGCTTGTTCAGCCCGGATACCGGTTTATTGGAGGTCATGAAATAACTGTTCTGCGGCGTATGTGCGTTGCCTAGCCACCAGAAGGCGGCAAGGAGGCCGATTCCAAGCAATAGTGCAAACAATCCGGCAATCAGTGTGTAGGCGCGATTTTCCATTTATTAGTCCGTTCCAGGCGTTCGCTGACGCCTTTAAAAAAGTTTTGGGCGAAGGGGTGGTCGACATTGGCCAACTCGGGCAGGCTGCACGAGGCGATGATGTGTTGATCGGCAAGCACCGCGACGCGGTCGGTCATACCCACCAGTGTATCAAGATCGTGGGTGACAAAGATGACGGTCAGGCCGAGTTGCTTCCTGATGCTCTTGATCAACTGAACAAATTTATCGCTGCGGTCCGGATCGAGGCCGGCGGTCGGCTCATCCAGCACCAGCAGTTCGGGTTCCAGCGCCAGCGCCCTGGCCAGGGCGACGCGCTTGACCATGCCGCCGGATAACTGCGCCGGCAACAGCCATGCGTGTTTCGGCTCTAGCTCGACCAGCGCCAGTTTATGCATGACCAGCAGATGGATGGCCTCCTCGTCGAACTGGCGCAACTCGCGCAGAGGAAACGCGATATTTTCATACACCGTGAGCGCCGAAAACAGTGCGCCATGCTGGAACAACATGCCGAAACGGTTGCGCGCCTCCCGTGCGGCGTCCCGGTCAAGCTCCGCCAGATTTACGCCGAACAAGCGTATTTCGCCGCGCGAGGGTGTGGTAAGGCCAATGATATGGCGCAACAGGGTGGTCTTCCCGCTGCCTGATCCCCCCACCATTGCCGTCACCTCTCCAGCCCTTATATCAAGGTTGAGGTCGCGGTGGATCACCGTCGATCCATACTGTGTCCAGACGCCGGTAATTTCGCAAAGGGTGCCGGGCTTGCTCATTGGCCGACACTCCGGGTAACGATGGCGAATACGGCATCGACCAGTATCACGGTGGTGATTGCGGCCACCACCGACGAGGTGGTGCTGGAAGACAGGCTTTCGGTATTGGGTTTGACGCGCAGCCCGAAGTGGCAGGCGATCAGGGTCACCAATACGCCGAAGGTCAACCCCTTGAACACGGCCAGTGTCAGGTTCACCGGCACGACGACCTGGGGCAGACGATCCATGAAAAATTCCATGCCGATCCCGAGCTGCATCTTGGCGGCCAGCATGCCGCCGAAAATCGCCCAGGCGGATGTCCAGAAAACGAGCAAGGGAGCCACCAGCGTGAGTCCGACCACTTTCGGCATGATCAGCCTCAAGGTGCGCGAAATACCCATCGTGGACAGCGCATCGATCTCTTCGGTGACCCGCATCACGCCGATTTGCGCCGTCATCGCGGAGCCCGAGCGCCCGGCCACGATGATGGCCATCAGGATCGGGCCAAGCTCGCGAATACCGGCCAGGCCGATGATATTGACGATGAATATGTCGGCACCGAATTTTCGCAATTGAATCGCCATCAGGTAGGCCATTGCGATGCCGATCATGAAGCCCACCAGCGCGGTTACCGGCAATGCCTGCACGCCGCCCTTGTAGAAGTTGGCGGTGATCTCCTTGAATGGAATTTTTCTCGGATGCGTCAGGATGTAGAAAAACTCGAGTGTCAAGCTGCCCACAAGATTAACAAAGCCGGTGAGGTGGCTGAAAAATTCCAGATACTTGTCCCACAGCATATACAACGACGCCATCAGGTTGCCCTGCCCTGCCGCGAACGAGTGCGCGGACGGCAAGGCGGCAAGCATGTCGAATAAGACGGTGTGTTCGGGGCGCAGCAGCATTCTCTGGTCTACATGTCTTCCCCAGCCCGTCCACAGCATTACTGCGGCGGCGCTGTCGAGCTGGTCCACGCCGCTCAGATCCCAGTGCGTGAACGGATTGCCGAATAAGGCGGAAAGATGGCCGCGCAGGTCGGCAAAGTTGTTCTGCACACCCCGCAAAGACCATGCACCGGTGAGGATCACCCGCTTGGTTCCGTCCGGCAAGTCTTCAACACTAAATTCCGCGTCGGTCACTTGTATTCCCTGATGTTGTTTTTCATTTTCTCAAAGTAATTATCTTGATCGGTGAGAATATACCCGAAACTTCATGATTATTGGCTTTTTTTAAGTTCCAGCCACAGGGCTATCATGAAACGCCGCCGTTCCGCGCATCACGCTCCGGAAACAGCTCTTCCGTGTAACCGAACTGCGTGAGGTCGCGGATGCGTGCCGGATAAAGCATCCCATCGAGATGGTCGCATTCATGTTGCACCACGCGCGCATGGAACCCGCTTGCCGTCCTGTCTATCAGCGCGCCATTTTCATCGTACCCCCGATAGCGGATATTCTGGAAGCGCGGCACGAGCCCGCGAAGCCCGGGTATGCTCAGGCAACCTTCCCATGCCTGGTCGGTTTTATCATCCAGCGGTGTAATGACGGGGTTGACGAGCACGGTTTCCGGCACGGTTTCCGCATCGGGATAACGCGAATTTTGCCTGTCCTGATCCTGTTGCGGAGGAGGCACGCAAAAAATCACCACACGCAGGTTCACTCCGATTTGCGGGGCCGCCAAACCCACGCCGTCCAAGGCTTGCATGGTATCGCGCATATCCTCCAATAACGCGCACAACCAGGCACTGCCGAAATCGCCAACCGGTTCCGAGCGCTGCAGCAGCCGCGCATTTCCCATGCGCAGCACTTGCCTAACCGCCATCGCAACCCACCACACATTCCAGGATACTGCGCACCCGTTCCATTGCGGCGCCCGCAATAGCGTTGACCTGCTCCATATTGATGCCCCGCTTGTTGTCGCCGCGCCCAGCCGCATGATTAACAACCACGGCGATGATGGCGTAATTCAACCCCAGCTCCATTGCCAGCGCGGTTTCCGGCATGCCGGTCATGCCGACCATACCCGCGCCGTCGCGCTCGTAGCGGTTGATTTCCGCGATGCTGTCCAGGCGCGGCCCTTGCGTTGCGGCATACACACCTCCATCCACGCAGGGCTGCCGCGCAATGTTTGCGCTGCGTAAAATACGCTCGCGCAATTTCGGGCAAAAGGGCAATGTAAAATCGGTGTTGGTATAAATCGCGTCGCGGGTGTCGTAAAAAGTCGCATCGCGCCCATGTGTGTAATCGATGATCTGATCCGGCACGACAATGGCGCCGGGCGTCAGATCGGCGCGGATGCCTCCCACCGTCGCAATCGAAACCACTTTTTTCACACCCTGTTCGCGCAATGCCCAAAGATTGGCGCGATAGTTCACCAGATGCGGCGGGATGATGTGCCCATAACCGTGGCGCGCCAGGAAAATCACCTCGTTCTGGTTCAGCGTGCCAAACAGGAATGCGCCGGACGGTTCGCCATAAGGCGTGCGCATTACCTGCCGGTGGGTGATTTCCAGGTTCGCCAGTTCTGTCAGGCCTTGGCCGCCGATGATTGCCAACATAAAATCTTCCTTTCTTTACCGTTTATGGTGAGTGTGGAGTAGTGAGTGGAGCGGCGCTGCGTGCCTCAGTAGGAAAAACCGCCCGCACTTACCACTTACCACTTCCTAAGCCTTCACCGCATATATGGCAGGCAGGTTGCGCCACGCACCTTCGATATCCATGCCATAGCCGAACACAAAACGATCCGGTAATTCCACTCCGACAAAATCGGCATGGGCAGGCTTCGGCTTGTCATGCCGCTTTTCGGCAAATACCGCGCTGTAAAATTTGCTTGCGCCGAGTTTCATCACGCGCTGGCGCAGTGCCGCCATAGTATGCCCCTCATCGAGAACATCATCCAGCACCAGCACTACGCGGTCGCGGACATTCTCCCGCGGCTCGACTTTCCAGCGCATCCGCCCGCCTTGCCGCGCATCGCCATAACGCGACACGTGCACATAATCAAAATCCAGCGGAAAATCGAGCAACGGCAATAATTGCCCGGTAAAAACCACCGCGCCGCCCATCACCGACAGCACCAGCGGATGTGTATCCGCCAGCGCAACATTGATCTGTTGTGCGACACGCCGCAAGGCGGCTTGCACTTGCCCATCCGAATACAGCAATTCGGCCTGTTGCAGAATATCGCGGGAGCGTTGGACCGAAATACTCATACGTTATTTCAGGCTATCCAGATACGCGGCGAATTCATCGCGCACTTCCGGATGCTTCAGCCCCAATGCCACCATCGCCTTGAGATAACCCAGTTTGGAGCCGCAATCATAGCGTGTGCCCTTGAAGCGATAAGCGAGCATTTTTTCTTCCCTCATCAGTGCCGCGATTCCGTCTGTCAACTGTATCTCCCCGCCCGTTCCCGCCTGCACTTTTTCCAGATGATGGAAGATGCGCGGCGTGAGGATGTATCGCCCCACCACCGCAAGAGTCGAAGGCGCATCTTCGGGTTTGGGTTTTTCGATGATGGCATTCACCTGCTCTATATCCGCCGACAGGGGAGCGCTGCTGACAATACCGTATTGGCCGGTCCGGTCGCGCGGCACATCCTGCACGCCCAGGATCGAGCACTGGTGCTGCCGGAATATATCCACCATCTGCTTGACGATGGGCGGCTCCCCGTCGATCAGATCATCTGCGAGCATCACCGCGAACGGCTCGTCCTGCACCACCGGCTGCGCGCACAATACCGCGTGCCCCAGGCCCAGCGGCTCGGC
>JACREB010000075.1 GCA_016218475.1 Nitrosomonadales bacterium
GATATTCCCTGATATCGGCGGCATCCAGCAAATCGTCGTCGATCGCGCAGGAGCCTTCGTAATGCAGCTCCGAGTGCGTGACGCGCGCCCGGTGCAGCTTGGATTTAAGCATGGTTCTTTGCATGTGGTGCTTCCCTTTCTGACAGGGCGCGGATTATATAACAGTCATTGAACGAGACAAACCTCGATATTGTCCAGCAAGCGGGTATTGCCCAATCGGGCCGCCGCCAATATCACCAGTTCGCGCTGCGCCGGGTCACCCCGTACGGGGTTGACCGGCTGCAAATCGGACTGGTTGCGCACCGCCACGTAATCCACCACCCAACCCCTTGTCGCAAGAGTTTCGACTGCCTGATTCTGCAATCGTTCAAAATCGCGCTCGCCTTGCAGGACGGCCTGCCTGATCCCTTGCAGCATTTGATACAGAAAAATGGCCTCGCCGCGCTCTGTTGCATTCAAATACTGGTTGCGCGAGCTCAATGCCAGCCCGTCCGCCGCGCGCACCGTCTCTCCGCCGACGATGCGCACCGGCAGATTCAGTTGCGCCACCAGTTGGCGGATGATATGCAGTTGCTGGTAGTCCTTTTTGCCGAACACCGCGACCTGCGGCCGCACGATGTTAAACAGCTTCAGCACCACCGTCGCCATGCCGCGGAAATGCCCCGGACGCGCCGCGCCGCATAGCTCGTTCGCCGCCGGTGGAAGCTCGACGAACACGGTCTGTTTTGCGGGATATATTTCATCGACCGGAGGCGCGAACACCACGTCCGCCAGACCTTGCAGCCTGGCGCAGTCCGCCTCCAGCGTGCGAGGGTACTTGTCGAAATCCTCTGACGGGCCGAATTGCAGCGGATTCACAAAGATGCTCGCCACCACGCAGCCGCCATGTTCGCGTGCCATCTTTACCAGGTTGAGGTGGCCTTCGTGCAGGTTGCCCATCGTCGGCACGAAGACGACGGCGCGCTCGTTGACCAGGCGTGAGCGCAGTTCGGTGATGGTTGAGATTAGTTGCATAAATATTGTCTTTTAATTAGCTATCGTAGGGTGCGTTCCACGCACCATCATTGCATAGGTGGTGCGTGGAACGCACCCTACCAAACTCAATAGGCCGTTCGTGCTGTGCGTAGCAGCGTTTTTTGCTGCGAAGTCGAAGCGTGAATGACCAAAATCCAAAAACAACACCGCCGGGGGTTGCCCGGCAGCAAGCTACTTTCTTTTGCTTCGCCAAAAGAAAGTAGCCAAAGAAAAGGCGACCCCGGTTTGCCGCCGCTGCGCGGCGTGTTGTCATCTGGTCAGGCGGCTGCGGAACTCGCGCTACGCGCTCAAACAGTCCTCGCCGAAATCCCCTGACCAGCCTGCGCTACTCGGCGGCGCACAGGGGGAGGCAAAGCGAAAAACCAAAACCGAAAATCAGGTGGGCAACAAGTTGCCCACCTCATATTGCAATCAAAACCTTACCCCAGATTTCATAAAACGGAATTAGATTTTGCTATTCCCGTTATACCCCATGTCCAGAAATAGCAAGGATGCACTTCTTTGCTGAATAGCGTCGTTCACAGTAATTCCGCCGCGATATCGCGTACCATCCCAATACCGATGAGCTATATTTTTCAAGCGAACTGCATAGCGCTCAGTTATCTTTTGGTCATTGGCATGGACGTGAACACTTGTGATGTGTCCTGTACAGTAAGTATGACTTGCCATGGAAAAGAGCAGGGTTGAGCTCAAAAAATCGGCTATTTGTATGGCCACATGGTTTTCGCTGTGGCCAAAAACAGGCATTTCAAGAATATGACTATATGGGTCTCCGGCAGCACGAAATTTTTGTGTGAAAACTGAATGTGAGATGATGGAATTAAGGCCGGGTGTTCTACTGTCTGCAATAACAAGACCATTGCTCTTCTTTGCTTCTAGATACGTTTGAAATTCTGCGCATATTGACTGTACGGCTGAAGCATAGACAGCCTTTCCGTCAAACCCACCACCTGGATTTTTGATATATATTTTTGCTGCGAGCTTGACATCATACTTTTCTAGCAAGCTAATTGTTTTATCTAGGAATCCGAAAACTTGGCGACGCAGGTTTCTATTTTTTGCTTTTCGAATGTCCCGGCGAAGATCAGAACCCTTAATTTCATGCCTAGCAATATCGAGCTCGTGTTTTAGCTTGTTCGCAATATCTGGGTTGAATTGCCCCTTCAAGGCAAGGAAATCCCTTGTTATTTCGATCAGATTGACCTGAGGGAGAAATACGCCAGTCAGTACAAATATTGGCTGAATGTCTGATGTAGCTGAAGGAAGTGCCCCAGGGCAGCCAGCTTCGTCAATATAGCAAAGGTACATAGCTCCCCGTGAAAACAACTAGAGCCACTTTCGTGGCTCTAGGACTTGTCGCCCAGATGACTGGTTCGACGATAGAAGTGATTCTGTGGTGAATTATACCTGTAGGATGTGCATAATTGTCAACCATTTTGCGCACGCAGTGGTTGCCAACTGGCTCCCAATGTAGTGCAGCCGAGCTGTTTGGCCTATTTACTTCAGTATGTTGGGCAACTTGTTGCCCAACATACTGTTTCTTCGATTTTTGGTTTCAGATTCTTCTCCCCTGTGCGCCGCCGAGTAGCGCAGGCTGGTCAGGGGATTTCGGCGAGGACTGTTTGAGCGCGTAGCGCGAGTTCCGCAGCCGCCTGACCAGTCGAGCAACGCAGGGAACCGCGCAGCGGCGGCAAACCGGGGTCGCCTTTTCTTTGGCTACTTTATTTTGGCGAAGCAAAAGAAAGTAGCTTGCTGCCGGGCAACCCCCGGCGAAGTTGGTTTGCTTTTGTCATTCATGCTTCGACAGGCTCAGCACGAACGGATAAATGATCAAAAGCTATGCTCCTGCGCCGGAAATTCACCCGCCTTCACCTCGGCAACATAATTTTTTACCGCCTCCGCAATGCTCCCCGCCCCCCGCATGAAATTCTTCACAAAGCGCGCCTTTTTGCCCGGATAGACGTCCAGCATGTCGTGCAGCACCAGCACCTGGCCGGAGCACGCCGCGCCTGCGCCGATGCCGATCGTGGGAATGGAAAGCGCGGCGGTGATCTCCGCCGCCAGCAACGCGGGCACAGCCTCCAGCACCAACATTCCGGCGCCGGCCTGTTCGAGCGCTGTTGCGTCCTCCAACAACTTCAGCGCCGCAGCAGATGCTTTTCCCTGAACGCGATAGCCGCCCAGTTGATGCACCGATTGCGGCGTCAGTCCGATATGCCCGCATACCGGAATGCCGCGTCCGGCAAGAAAACGCACGGTTTCGGCCATCGCCGCGCCGCCTTCCAGCTTGACCATCTGCGCGCCCGCCGCCATCAGCTTTGCGGCATGTGCAAAGGTTTCCTGCGGGCTGACCTGGAACGTGCCGAACGGCATGTCGCCGACGATGAACGCCTGCTTCGAACCGCGCGCCACGCAGGCGGTGTGGTAGACCATGTCGTCCAGCGAAACCGGCAGCGTGGTTTCATGCCCCTGCAGCACCATGCCGAGCGAATCGCCGACCATCAGCACATCCACGCCCTGCGCTTCGAGCAGCGCGGCAAAACTCGCGTCATAGCAGGTCAGCACGGCAATTTTTTCATCCTTGCCGCGCATCGTTTGTAATGTGGTTAAAGTGGTTCGCATCATATTCCCCGGTTAAAGAAAATTTCCGTTCGCCCTGAGCACTTCGATGAACCAAGAAGAGCCTTGTCAAAGGGTTTTGGTGAGTGGCTGGTGGTTCGACAAGGCTCTCCTGAGTTTATCGAAGGGCTCACCACGAACGGTTGAGTGAGTGTTGCAATAATTTTTTCTAATCATCCCATGCTAAAAAATTCGCGCGGCCCGCGCATTTCCCCGATGCGCTGCAACAGCAAAGTGAAATCCTCGTCCCCATCCTCGAAGTTAAGGTGTTCGGTGTTCACCGTCAATACCGGCGCCGCATCGTAATGATAAAAGAAATCGCTGTAGCCTTGTGCCACGCGCAGCAAATAAGCATCGGAAATAGCTTGCTCGTAAGGTTTTGCGCGGCGGCGCACGCGCTCCACCAGCGTTTCCGGCGCAGCCTGCAAATAAATCACCAGATCCGGCACGGGAACCTGCAATTGCAGGTTCTGGTAAATCTGCCGATACAGCGCAAACTCCGCATCACCCAGATTCAGGCGCGCAAACAGCGGATCCTTGTCGAGCAGATAATCCGACACCGTGCTCGCGTTGAACAAATCCATCTGTGCGAGATCCCGTACTTCGTTGCCGCGCTGGAACAGGAAAAACAATTGCGTCGCCAGCGCGTAACGCGGCGGATCCTTGTAGAACCTGGCAAGAAAAGGATTTTCATCCGGCTTTTCCAGCAATGTCGCGGCGGCAGTATGTTGTGCGAGGCGGCGCGCGAGGCTGGTCTTGCCGACGCCTATCGGCCCTTCCACCGCCACGTAGCGATAAGAACCTATGTCAGGCAACATCGGGAAGTGCTTCCAGCATTTTATCCCGGCATTTCTCGAATGCCATCACGGCCCGGCCCATGCCGGGTATGGCGGCATCCGGCGCAATCTCCAGCAAAGGCTGCAGCACGAAGGGGCGCAAGTGCATCTGCGGGTGCGGAACGGTCAAGCCATGTTCGTGCAGTTGTTCGTCATCGTACAGCAATATGTCCATATCCAGCGTGCGCGGCGCGTTGCGAAAAGTGCGCTCGCGGCCATGCCGGTGCTCGATTTGCAACAATCCTTGCAGCAAGGCTCGCGGGGTCAGGGTTGTTTCGATTTTCGCCACCGCATTCACGAATTCCGGCTGATCAAGATAACCCATCGGCGCGCTGCGGTACAGCGATGAACGGGCGACGAGGCGCGTCTCCGGCAACCCGCCAAGCTCTGCAAAGGCGCGCTGCAATTGGCTGCGCGGGTCTTCCAGGTTGCTGCCTAATCCGATGAAGGCGATATGCGGCATTATCCTAAGCCGGGTGAGGTGAATCAAATGTAGGTCGGGCTCTGCCCGACATGGTGGGCAGAGCCCACCCTACGGTTACTTGCTGGCGATTCAGCACGGGCTTCAGCCCGTAGCAGGTCGGGGTCCTCTTGTGGAATATTTGGGCGAACCCCGAGTTTTTAGTCTTACTGTGTCACAAAGCGATCAAGGGATGCAGTGTAAGGCAAAATCGGGCGAAAAAGCGGAGTTTACATGTAGTAAATGAGCATTTTGAGCCTGATTTTAACGCCGCAATGCGCCCTTCAGCGCTTTGTGACACA
>JACREB010000076.1 GCA_016218475.1 Nitrosomonadales bacterium
AAATGCTCATTTACTACATGTAAACTCCGCTTTTTGCGAGTTGGGCGGCAACGGCAAGCCGCCCATCCCTGCTTGACCCGCTTCGCCCGATTTTGCCTTGCACTGCATCCCTTGATCGCTTTGTGACACAGTAAGACTAATGCGTGGGAGAGCAGTAACGGGGATTATTGGAACGATGCGACACTGGTGTAAGCGGCTATGGCATTGCGTGCCGTATAACCGCCGACCGGTTGGGTCACCGGCGATTGCCGGGATTCTTGTTGTGTGTCCAGATAGCCCTGTACGGTGTTGTGTGCGTCTTCAAGTTCGCTGATGCGCGAACTCAAGTCATTTACTTTTTTGCCGATGGCGCCCTTGTCGGCAAGCAGTTTGTCCGATGCCTGCGTGACGCGGCTGGCAAGACCGGAAATCGCCGACAATGCATCCTTTGGATTATCCTTGAAAGACTTTTCCAACTGCTTCTGGTCGATGGCGAATGTGCCGTCGGCTTGCTGTGAAATCCCCAATTCTTTTAATGAGGAAAGCGCATTTCCTTTGGAGCCGCCCACGGCCTTGCGAATGTCGTTCAGGGCCTGGCTGGGGCGGTTCTCCGTATTGAGAGCGCCCTTCTTCGAAGTCAAGTCGCTGACTGTTTTGTTGATCGAATTGAACGACTGCACAAAGGCCTGCACAACCACCTTAAACTCCGACAAGGTCGGCGGCTGGCTGATATTCTTGAGCGCGCGAGCCTTATCCTGCAAATCCGCAAGGGAAGATTTGATCCTCCCATACGAACTTAACTGGGTAACCGTACTGGTCTCAATGCGCCGTAGCGCAGCGAGAGGGTCAAGTGTGATGGGCGTGAGAGGAGACTGTTGCGTAACCAGAGAGCTTTGCGACACAGCATCAGCCTGCCCTTCGCTTGTATAGGCGCCGATCGCTGCTGACAGCGGATAGTTTGCTGAGATAACCATAATCACGTACCGCTTCACTATTCAAGTGATAGTTCCGCATATACGCTTTTTTCTGGTAAAAGTCAATAGTTATAATGGGTTGCGGGTTGTCTTAACAAAAAAATATTGAAATTCAATGGTTAGCTTTTCGCTGCCTCTGCCCGGTTTTTCCCCTGTTTGGCGTATTGCACGAGGTTTGTACCCGGATAGGCCGAAATAAAGAAATTATAAAGTGCGATAGCTTCCGTGTATTTTCCGGTTTCCTCGGCAATGGTGGCGACATGCATCAGTTTTTTCTGCGCTTTGAGCATGTCTCCCGCGATGATGGCGCTTTCATGCAAGCACCAGCCCGCATCCAGCACCAACTCCTGCTTCAGCAGGACATTGCCGATGATTTCCAGTGTTTGCGCATCGAGGCCAAGATCGGTGCGCTCCTTGGCGAAGCCGCGGAATAACGATACCCCAATTTCGGCGTAGCCGTTATTGATCGCCTGGGTGATGGCCCTGGCTGCCGTTTTCAGGGCTTTGTCCGCTTCCCCGGCTCTCCTGTACAACATGGCGAGCTCCACGGCAATGTATGGATCATGCGGGCGGGCGGCGAGAAGGGTCTTTGTTTTGCCGATCTCCGAGGTTAATGCATCAACGGGTAAAGCACGTATTTTCGCCACCATTTCGTTAAAGCTGAGCTTTTTTTCAACCGGCTGCGGTTGGTCCGCTTCTGTTGCGAGCTTCAGCTCCAACTGGGGGGAAGCCGTTGACGGCACGACTCCCAGTAAAGCCAGTATATTCTCTGTCGCAAAATCCAGATCATTATCGCCGGCAACAAACGCACCGCACATGCGACCCAACAGGATTGGCGAAGCGGCGAGCACCCATAAGTAGAAGAAACCCGAAACGGCTATGCCTGCTTGCAACGACATCTTGAATGCGAAGAAAAAAACCAGCGCGAACGGGATCAGGTAAACGCCGAAAAAAATAACCAGGCCGCCAGCCAATGCGGCATAGAAAATTGGCAAATCGGCGCGGCGTTCTGATAGCAGCCATACCCACATATCCAGGCTGAACGATTCCCGTAATGTTCTGGCGCGAGTGGCGACGATGAGGCAAAGCGTCAGCATAAGCATGGACGCAAGCACCAGTGCCGTCATGGATAATTTGTCCGAGCTTTGCTGTATTGAAGCCAGGGGAACAAGCATTTCCGCCGCGCTGCCCGGAAGCGCTTTCGGGCCAATTGCCACCGAAGCGAACAGGGCGAGCGGCAGCGCGCAGGCAAAAGTGAGAGCCAGATATCGTATGGTGAAGAACCAGAGTTTGCCGCCGCTACCCGCACCGGCAAAAAAACCGCTATCGAAAACCCCCTGCAGGGCAGGCAACGAGAAGCGCCCGACCATCATGGCATAGGCTACGAACAAGATGGGTAAAGCGAAAAATCCGGTGAAGTCTTCGATTATCGCGATGACAGGCCACAACATGGAGAAGACGATTAGAACGGGCAGCGCCGAAAATAATGTTCCTGGCGACATGAATTGATACATCACTTCACCGGCCATGCCGCGAAAACGTGAAACCTTTTGCATGAGCGTTGCCTTCTGGTTGTTTTTTGCACTCCGATAAGTTTAGCGTATATTTTCGTTTCCGCATTTCATTCTTTTCCGTTTTTCTGCAGGACAGGCTTTGCACTTAGGCCGGTATCACGGAGTACGAGAGCGCGCAGGCTTGAAATTATCTCAGGCTTCCCCCATGTAGAGATCAATCGAATTTTCAAGAGGGGTACGACATGCGTTTCGACAAATTCACCACCAAATTCCAGCAAGCCCTGTCCGATGCACAAAGCTTGGCGGTCGGTGCGGACAACCAGTTCATCGAGCCGCAGCATCTGCTGCTGGCCTTGCTCAACGATGCCGATAGCGGCGCGGCTTCGCTGCTGGCGCGCGCGGGAGGCAATGTTGCGCCGCTGAAAAGCGCGCTGGCGCAAGCCGTGGAACGCCTGCCCAAAGTGGAAGGGCATGGCGGCGAAGTGCAGGTGGGGCGCGACTTGTCCAACCTGTTCAATCTCACCGACAAGGCGGCGCAGAAGCGCGGCGACCAGTTCATCGCGTCGGAAATGTTCCTGCTCGCCGCCTGCGACGACAAGGGCGAAACCGGGCGGCTGCTCAAGCAGCATGGCGTGGCGCGTGCGCCGCTGGAGCAGGCGGTCAACGCGGTGCGCGGCGATGGCAGCGTCGATAGCGCCGAGGCCGAAGGGCAGCGCGAATCGCTGAAGAAATATTGCCTCGACCTGACCGAGCGCGCAAGGAAAGGCAAGCTCGACCCTGTGATCGGGCGCGACGATGAAATCCGCCGCGCGATCCAGGTGCTGCAACGCCGCACCAAGAACAACCCGGTGCTGATCGGCGAGCCGGGCGTGGGCAAAACCGCGATCGTGGAAGGCCTGGCGCAGCGCATCATCAACGGGGAAGTGCCGGAAACCCTCAAGGGCAAGAAGGTGTTGAGCCTCGACATGGCGGCGCTGCTGGCGGGCACGAAATACCGCGGCGAATTTGAGGAGCGCCTGAAAAACGTGCTCAAGGAAATCGCCCAGGAAGAAGGGCGCATCATCGTGTTCATCGACGAGCTGCACACCATGGTCGGCGCGGGCAAGACGGAAGGCTCGATGGACGCGGGCAACATGCTAAAACCGGCACTGGCGCGCGGCGAACTGCATTGCATCGGCGCGACCACGCTGGACGAATACCGCAAGTATGTCGAGAAGGATGCCGCGCTGGAACGCCGTTTCCAGAAGGTGCTGGTGGGCGAACCTTCGGTGGAATCGACCATCGCCATCCTGCGCGGTTTGCAGGAGAGGTACGAATTGCATCACGGTGTGGAAATCACCGACCCGGCCATCGTCGCGGCGGCGGAACTGTCCAACCGCTACATCACCGACCGCTTTCTGCCGGACAAGGCGATTGACCTGATCGACGAGGCGGCAGCGCGCGTCAAGATGGAAATCGACTCCAAACCGGAGGTGATGGACAAGCTGGATCGCCGCCTGATCCAGCTCAAGATCGAGCGCGAAGCGGTGAAGAAGGAAAAGGATGAAGCTTCGCAAAAACGCCACACGCTGATAGAGGAAGAAATCAGGAAACTTGAGCGCGAATACGCCGACCTCGAAGAGATATGGAAGGCGGAGAAGGGCGCGGCGCAAGGCACGGCGCATCTCAAGGAAGAGATGGAGCAAGTGCGCGCCGAGATTGCAGCCCTATCGCGTGATGGTAAATTCGACAAGGTAGCCGAGTTGCAATACGGCAAACTGCCGCAACTCGAAGCGAAACTGAAAGAGGCTACGCAGCGCGAGTCCGAATGCGGCGGCCAGAAAAATAAACTGCTGCGCACCCAGGTCGGCGCGGAAGAAATCGCCGAGGTGGTGAGCCGCGCCACCGGCATTCCTGTTTCAAAGATGATGCAGGGCGAGCGCGACAAGCTGCTGAAGATGGAAGACAAGATTCACGAGCGCGTGGTCGGCCAGGACGAGGCGGTGCGCCTCGTGTCGGATGCGATCCGCCGCTCGCGCTCCGGCCTGTCCGACCCGAACCGCCCGTATGGCTCGTTCCTGTTTCTCGGCCCGACCGGCGTGGGCAAAACCGAACTGTGCAAGGCGCTGGCCGGATTCCTGTTCGATTCCGAAGATCATTTGATCCGCATCGACATGAGCGAATACATGGAGAAACATTCCGTGGCGCGGCTGATCGGCGCGCCGCCCGGCTATGTCGGCTACGAGGAAGGCGGCGGGCTGACCGAGGCGGTCCGGCGCAAACCATATTCGGTCATTCTGCTGGATGAGGTGGAGAAGGCGCACCCCGACGTGTTCAACGTGCTGCTGCAAGTGCTGGACGACGGGCGCATGACCGACGGCCAGGGGCGCACCGTGGACTTCAAGAACACCGTGGTGGTGATGACCTCCAATCTCGGTAGCCAGATGATCCAGCAAATGTCCGGCGACGATTATCAGGTCATCAAGCTGGCGGTGATGGGCGAGGTGAAAACCAATTTCCGCCCCGAGTTCGTCAACCGCATCGACGAGGTGGTGGTGTTCCACGCACTGGACGAAAAGAACATCAAATCCATCGCGCGCATCCAGTTGAAATATCTGGAAACGCGCCTGGCGCAGATGGAAATGAAGCTGTCGGTCGGCGATGCCGCACTGGCCGAAATCGCCACCGCCGGTTTCGATCCGGTGTACGGCGCAAGACCGCTGAAACGCGCCATCCAGGCGCAACTGGAGAACCCGCTGGCCAAGCTGATTCTGGAAGGCCGCTTCGCCGCGAAAGACACCATCAAGGTGGATTGCGTGGGCGGGGTGATGAAGTTCGGCAAGGGTTGATTTGTCTTACTGTGTCACAAAGCGATCAAGGGATGCAGTGCAAGGCAAAATCGGGCGAAGTGGGTCAAGCAGGGATGGGCGGCTTGCCGTTGCCGCCCAACTCGCAAAAAGC
>JACREB010000077.1 GCA_016218475.1 Nitrosomonadales bacterium
CGAAGCATCCGGGGCGGGAATGGCCGCCTCACACCCGCTCCCGCAAACGGCTGGCTTCGCCAGTAACGTGTCGCGGGATGTGGGACAACACCATTGTTTTGCCCGCTTTGCGGAGCTTTTTTTATTGCTGGATTCCGGCCTGCGCCGGAATGACGGCCTAATGGATAATCCGGGATAAGCACCAAACTGCGAAAACGGGTAGCTCAAACTGGTCGCCACCCTGTTACACCCAGCCTCTGCTTCCGTTCAATCCAGCGAATTGACAGATGTTTATTTCTCTGTTTATCCGAAGAAAATAGGGTTGCTCCCGCTAAAGTACTGACTTGGGAAACAAGATGGCGGGTGTCGGCCATTTCACCAACCGCCGAACAGGTTTTTGAAGTATGAATGTCGGTAAACAGGAGACAGCAATGTTGAATAATATGAAAATCAGTACACGGTTGATATTTCTGCTGGTCTTCCTGCTGTCGGGGCTCGTGATAATCGGTGTGATGGGACTGTATGCCGCCAGCAGGGCGAACGGTGCGCTGGAGTCGGCGTATAAAGCCAAGATGATTCCGCTCGCGCAAATGGATGCGATCGCCAGGGCCAATCTGGCCAACCGGCTCGCCATCGCCAATGCGATCATCCAGCCCGAAAACACCGCGAAATATATCCAGGAGATAGGGGATAACAAGTCCATCATCGACAAGCAATGGGAAGCCTTCATGACTTCGCTGACCGACGAGGAGGGCAGGATACTGGCAAAGAAATTTGCCGAAGCGCGCACACGTTTTGTCGAAGAGGGCATCAAGCCTGCCGTGGCCGCGATGCGCGCCAACAACGCGGCAGAGATCAGGCAGATTCAGGTAGAGCATATTGTCCCGTTGAACGTCCCGCTGAACGAATCGCTGAATGAGCTGATCGAGATGGAAAAGCGCGATGCCGAGAAGCTGTACGGGGAATCGGCCGCCCTTTACAAAACCATGCAGATGCTGTCCATCGTGCTGATCCTGGTCGGTGCGGCGCTGGGCGGCGCACTGGGATTCTCCATCATTCGCGGCGTTCACGGCTCGGTGGACGAGTTGCGCGGCGCGATGGTGAAGATGTCGGCGGATGGCGACTTGAAGGCGCGTGCCAAGGTATACGGGCAGGACGAGATCGGCCAGGCAGCGATGGCATTCAACGGGTTGATCGAAGGCTTCGCCAACATTATCCGCCAGGTGCTTGCCAATGCCGCGACGGTAGCCGGTACGGCGGCGCAACTTGCCGCTTCCTCGCAGCAAATTGCGCAGGGTTCGCAAGTCCAGAGCGAAGCCGCGGCTTCCACGGCGGCAACGGTGGAAGAGATCACCGCGAGCATCAATTCGGTGGCAGGCAACACCGAAAACGTGCGCAAACTGTCCGAGACGAGCCTGCAACAAACCCAGCAAGGCAACCAGAGCGTGACGGAGATGATCGGCGAGATCGGCCGTGTGCAGGAAACGGTCAACCAGATCGCCGGGTCGGTGAAGGAATTCGTCGACAGCACCCGCGCCATCGCAGGGATGACCCAGCAGGTGAAGGAAATTGCCGACCAGACGAACCTGCTGGCGCTGAATGCGGCGATCGAGGCGGCGCGCGCAGGCGAGCAGGGACGGGGATTCGCGGTGGTGGCGGACGAGGTGCGCAAGCTGGCGGAGAAATCCGCGCAGTCGGCCAACGAGATCGATCATGTGACCAACTCGCTGAACCAGAAATCAACCCATGTCGAAGCCACGGTCCAGGCCGGCCTGCGTTCCCTTCAGGCAACGCAGGAGCACATAGAGCGCGTCTCGACCGTATTGACCGAAGCGGGAGAGTCGGTATCGCAATCCAGCCACGGGGTGAGCGATATTGCCGCGTCATTGGGCGAACAGGGCGTTGCGAGCGCCGAAATTTCGCGCAATGTGGAAAGAATCGCCCAGATGTCGGAAGAGAACCACACGGCATTGGAATCGAACACCCAGGACATTGTGCGCCTGGAACATCTTGCAAAAGAGTTGCAGGATGCGGTGAGCAGATTCAGGGTTTAGATGGGGAGTGGGGAGGACAGAGGACAGAGGACAGAGGGCAGTGGGCAGTGGGCAGTGGGATTTTCCATTTGCCACTGAGGCACGAAGTGCCGCCCCACTTTCCACTTCCCGATAATAGTTATCCGCTGACAAAATGCGCGGGGTGACCAGGAGGGGGCAGAGATTTTGTTGCGGCTGAGCCGCGTCTTTGATATAACGTGTTGCATGGTGGCAAATGGCATCGGGCCTTCTGTCTTGCTGCCCCCCCGAATCAGGAGAAAAGTATGTCGGAACTGTTAAAAAGCATTGACGCCAGAACCAAGCTGGCAGGAACCAACAAGCTGGAAATTCTGATGTTTTCGTTGGGCGCGGACAATCGCACCGGGCGCGAGGAAACCTTCGGCATCAACGTGTTCAAGGTGCGCGAGGTGATGCGCATCCCCCCCATTACGCGCGCGCCGGAAATGCCCAAGGCGGTAGAGGGAATGGTGAGCTTGCGCGGGTTGCTGGTTCCGGTGATCGGCCTGGCCAAATACATCGGCATCGAAACCGACAGCAAGCAGGATATCATGATCGTCACCGAGTACAACGGGCATACGCAGGGTTTTCTGGTCAGGGCGGTAGATAATATCCTGCGGCTGGACTGGTCGGCGATGCGCGTGCCCCCGCAGATGCTGGTGGCGGAAATGGGCGGGCTTGTCACGGCGATTACCGAGTTGAAGGATGGTCGCCTGGTGATGATGCTGGATGTGGAAAAAGTTCTTTCCGAAACCGGCCATTTCGATAGCGATGAGACGATATTCAAGAGCGTGCAGCCGCTGGGCAAGGATCGCACGGTATTTTTTGCCGATGACTCATCCGTCGCGCGCAACCAGATTACCCGGACGCTGGAGGCCATGCAGGTGAAGCATATTTCCGCGATCAACGGCCGCCAGGCATGGGACGAATTGTCGAAGCTGGCGGATTATGCCGATGCCGCAAACAGGCCGCTCAAGGAAATGGTGAACGTGATCCTGACCGATGTCGAAATGCCGGAAATGGACGGCTATATGCTGACGCGCAAGATCAAGTCGGACAAGCGGTTTGCGGGCATACCGGTGCTGATGCACTCGTCCCTGAGCAGCACGTCCAACGAGCATATGGGCAAGGCTGTCGGCGTGGACGAGTATGTGCCGAAATTCGAGGCGCAAAAATTGGCGCAGACATTGGCGCGGTTGCTGGTGTAACAGAGGACGGGGGACAGATGACAGATGACAGAGGACAGAAGACAGAGGACAGAGGACAGAGCGTTGAGCGGCTTCGCCGCAACTCGATTGAAAGATTGCCGCGTAGCGGCAACAAAACTTCTGTCCTCTGTCTTCTGTCCTCTGTCATCTGAACTAAGGAGAACAAAATGACTTATACGGAAGACATGCTGAGCAGCGACCAGAGCAGTATGCTGGATCACGTCGATGCGCGCACCAACTTGGCCGGCACCAACAAAATGGAGATCCTGCTGTTTAATCTGGGCAGCGATGAAAAGTTCGGCATCAATGTGTTCAAGGTCAAGGAAATCAGCCAGGCCAAGAAGATCACGCGCACGCCCAATATGCCGCATGGGGTCGACGGCATCGTGTCGCTGCGCGGGCATGTGATGCCGGTGCTGAACCTGGCGAATTTCATGGGGATCAGCACTGCAGAAAAGCATCAGACCATGATGGTGGCGGAATACAGCAACCATATCCTCGGCTTCTTGGTGAAGGGAGTGGACCGCATCATCCGCGTGGATTGGGACAAGGTGCGCGCCACCGAGGGAATGCTCTCCGACCAGGGGTCGCTGATCACCGCGATCACCGAGTTGCCGGATGGATCACTGGTCTCGATCCTGGATGTCGAGCAGATTCTGGCCAACGCATTCGGCGAAGGGGTAGTGGGAAGCGTCGAGCCGGTGGAATCGGCGCAGAGCTTATGCATATTCTTCGCCGACGATTCCATGGTGGCGCGCAGGAAAATTGCCGAAGTGCTGGACAAGATGGGCGTCAAGCACATTCAGTCGAATAACGGGCAGGAGGCCTGGGACAGGCTCAAGGCGATGGCGGATGTGGCGCAAAGCACGGGGGCAAATTTGCATGACCAGATACAGGTCATTCTGACCGACGCGGAAATGCCGGAAATGGACGGTTATGTGTTGACACAGCATATCAAGGCAGACCGTCGTTTTGACGGCATACCGGTGGTGATGCACTCGTCGCTGTCATCCGATGCCAACCGCTCGATGGGACGGCGTGTCGGCGTGGATTATTATGTGCCGAAGTTCGATTCGATGATTTTGTCGTCAACATTGAGGCCGCTGTTGAGCTAGTAGCAGGTTTTGTTGCCGCTACGCGGCAATTTTTTAAGAAAGACGCGGCGAAGCCGCACAGATCAAAGCTACAGGCTACCAGCTACTAGCCACCAGCTGCTCTAGGAGGAATATTATGGGTGTTGAGAATACTAAATTTTTAGTGGTGGACGATTTCTCGACGATGCGGCGCATCGTGCGCAACCTGCTCAAGGAATTGGGTTTTAACAACGTGCAGGAAGCGGAAGACGGGGTGGAAGCGCTGGCCAAGCTGCGCGCAAACGAGTTTGAATTCGTGGTTTCCGACTGGAACATGCCCAACATGACGGGGATCGAGTTGCTGCGCGCGATCCGTGCGGACGAAAAGCTGAAGCATCTGCCGGTATTGATGGTAACGGCGGAGGCGAAGAAAGAAAATATTATCGAGGCGGCAAAAGCCGGGGCGAGCGGCTATGTGGTCAAGCCGTTTACCGCCGCAACGCTGGATGAGAAGTTGAAGAAAATCTTCCAGAATTTTCCACATCTGAATAAGTGAGTGATGCCATGAGATCAGAGGACAGAGGACAGAGGACAGAGGGCAGAGGACATAACCAGCGACCCTTCGACTACGCTCAGGACAGGCTTGGCTGGCGTTGTTTGCAGCCCGGTCAGATGTTCGGTAGTTTCACCGGCAGCTCCATCGAAAGGCAGAAGGCGGAAAACGAATCAGAGGACAAAAGACCATGACTACCAATACTGCAAGCGGGGATTCCGACGATCTGGAATCGTTGTTCGACAGCATCGTTGCGGCCAATGTCGCGGAAAACCCTCCCGCTGCGGCCGGCGCGGATAGCGGGATCCCCGGTGCGGACACGGCGAAGGTCATCAATCAAATCGGGCACATGGCGCGGTCATTGCACGACACGTTGCGCGAGCTCGGGCTGAACAAGGAAATCGAAAAGGCGGCAGCCTTCATTCCCAATGCGCGCGACCGGTTGAATTATGTGGCGACCCTGACGCAACAGGCCGCGGAGAAGGTGTTGAACGCGACCGACGCGGCGCAGCCCATCATGGAAAAAGTGGAAGTCGAGTCGCACCGCCTCGCGGGGCAGTGGCAAATGCTGTTCGATAAAAAGCTGGATGTGGAGCAATTCAAGAACCTCGTCATGCAAACACACGCGTTCCTCTACGAAGTGCCCAGGCAGACCAAGGCGACCAATGGCTACCTGATGGAAATCATGATGGCGCAGGACTTTCAGGATCTGACCGGGCAGGTCATCAAGAAAATCATCGAAGTAACGAAAGAAATGGAGCAGCAGTTGGTGGCGTTACTGCTGGAGAGCGCGCCTCCGGCAGTCAAGGCGGAGTATGAATCGGGGCTATTGAACGGCCCGGTCATCAATGCGGCGGGGCGCACGGACGTGGTGACCAGCCAGGACCAGGTGGATGATCTTTTGGAGAGCTTGGGTTTTTAAGGACAGCTTGTAGCCTGTAGCTTGCAGCCTGTAGCTAAACCCGGTTTTGCTACAAGCTACAAGCTACAAGCTACAAGCTCTAACGACTGGAGTTAAAAATGAACGACTTTGCTGGCATGGAAGAGTTGTTGAGCGACTTCTTGATGGAAGCCGGAGAGATGCTATCCGATGTGGACAGCAAGTTGATGGATCTGGAGAAGCGCCCGGACGACAGCAAGCTGCTCAACGAGATATTTCGCGGTTTTCACACCATCAAGGGCGGCGCGGGGTTTCTTAACGCAAGCGAGTTGGTGACGCTGTGCCACCTCACCGAAAATTTGTTCGACAAGCTGCGCAACCGCGAATTGACACTGAGCGCGGAACTCATGGACGTGATTTTTGCGGCGACCGCAGAAGTGCGCAGGATGTTCGGCGCATTGCAGCAAAGCCTGCAGCCGGCTGCGGCCCCCGCCGAGATACTGGAAAATTTGAAGTCTGCGCTGGATGGGCGGAAACTGGGCGGAAAAGCACAAAAGGCGGAAGGCGCGCACATACCGGCTCCTGGCGCCACAGCCCCGGCTGCACAACCGGGATCATCTGCGCAGGCTCCTGACGGCATCGATTGGAACGCGTTATATACCGCGCTGACCGGCACGGATATCGTCGCCAAGGTGGGCGCAACCCGCGACCCGGAGAAGATTGCCGAGGCGATTTCGGAAGAAAAATCCACCAAGGAGGCCTTCGGTCGCCGCACCGCCGATGTACCGGGCACCACAGTCGGCCGCCGGGGCGGAGATGTGCCGGCGCAGGAAGCCAAAGAATCCACTATTCGCGTCGACACCGACCGCCTCGACCAGGTGCTGAACCTGTCCGGCGAAATCGGCTTGACCAAGAACCGGCTCACCCATTTGCGTTCCGATCTCCTGCAGGGACACAACGAGGCAAACACCCTGAGCGAGCTCGATCAATCCGTCACGCAACTGGATATGCTGGTGGTGAACTTGCAGAATGCGGTGATGAAAACGCGCATGCAGCCGATCGGCCGTTTGTTCAAAAAATATCCGCGCCTTGCGCGCGACCTTGCGCGTTCGTTGGGCAAGGATGTGGAACTGGTGTTGATCGGCGAAGAAACCGAGATGGACAAGACCATGATCGAGGACTTGAACGACCCGCTGGTCCACCTGGTGCGCAACGCGGTGGACCATGGCGTCGAGACAATCGAAAAGCGCATCGCCGCCGGCAAGCCGGAAAAAAGCATCGTGGAGCTGAGCGCGCGCCAAGAAGGCGACCACATCCTGATTACCATCAAGGACGACGGGCGCGGAATGCGCCCCGACGTGATCCGAAACAAGGCCGTCGAAAAGGGGCTGATCACCAACGAGGTAGCGAATACGCTGGACGAGAATCAATGCCTTGAGCTCATTCTCCTGCCGGGTTTTTCGACCAAGGAAGAAATATCCAGCGTATCGGGTCGCGGCGTGGGCATGGACGTGGTGAAAACCAATATCCAGAAACTGAACGGAGTTATCAGCATCCAGTCCGAACCCGACAGGGGCACCCTGATTACTATTTCCCTGCCGCTCACGCTGGCGATCCTGCCGGTGCTGATTTTGCGCCTCGGCGATCAATCCTTCGCCGTGCCGCTGTCGATGGTGCGCGAAATCCTGTCCATCACGCCCGACCAGTTGCAGCAAGTCTCCGGCAGGGCGACCATGGTGGTGCGCGGTGAAGTGCTGCCGGTGCTGCCGCTGGCGCAATTGATCGGCTGGGAACAGGGCGTCGTGCCGGAAGTGGGCGTGCTGATGCAGTTTGGCAGCAACAGCTTCATCCTCTCGGCGGACGGCTTCGCCGGGCACGACGATGTGGTGATCAAATCGCTGGATACCTTCCGCCCCAAAGGTGTGGCAGGCGTGACCATGTCCAGCGAAGGCGATATCGTGCTGATTCTCGACATCAAGGAACTGCTCAGCGACGTGCGGGGACATTAGCAAAAGACAGGGCGCGGTGCAAAGCCCGCAAGGCTACACACCCCAAATTTATTAACCGTAGGGTGGGCTGTGCCCACCATGTCGGGCAAGTGCATTCCCTCTCTCTAACTATCCCCCGCAAGCGGGGGAAAGGACAAACGAGAAAGACAATTGTTAACCTTGCCCGACCTACATTTTGCTCATGCTTGTGATGAAAAACGGCGCAAATTGAATTTGGTGACTACCGGCTATGACAAATTATTCTCGCCCCGCCATTATCGGTTCATTGATCAGCGGAATCCTGCTGGGGGGACACGCGCTGTATTTTGGCGGCATGGGCATCGCCTTGGCCGATGCGCTGTTGTTTGCGGTCATCGTGTCCAGTTGGAGCTTTCTGCTCAAACGGGCTTCGGGTTCAACCGGGGAAGAGTCGAAGGGCAGCACCGGATTGGAGGCGCAGGGCGACAAGCCGCTCATCCATGAGAGCAACACGTTCCATGTACAGTTCGGCAAGGAAGTGTCCGGCCAGCTCAACTCCGCGCACACCGAACTGGGCAATACCCAGACTATTCTCGGCGAGGCCATTTCCACGCTGATCAACACTTTCACCGCAATGGCCGAAGAGGTGCGCGCGCAGCAGGCCTTGACGCTGTTTATCACGGAAGGTGACACAAACGAAAGCGGCGGGAGCGCCAAACAGAAATTCGAGCATTTCGTTCACGACACCGAGAAGGCGATGAACGAATTCGTCGACAGCACCGTCGAAAACAGCAAGCACGCGATGGAACTGGTTGAAAAAATGGATGCCATCAACGCGCAGGTTTCCAGCATTCTCGGCATCCTGAATGAGGTGGAAGGCATCGCCAAGCAAACCAACCTGCTCGCGCTGAACGCCGCGATCGAAGCTGCGCGCGCGGGCGAGGCGGGGCGCGGGTTTGCCGTGGTGGCCGACGAGGTGCGCAATCTTTCCGAAAACACCAACAAGTTCAGCAAGCAGATACGCGCGCTTGTGGGCCATGTCAGCGCATCGCTGGTCGATGCCGAGCATTACATCGACAAGCTTGCGGCAAACGACATGACCTTCGTGATGGACTCCAAACAGCATGTCAAATCCATGATGATGGATCTCACCGAACTCAATGAAACCATCACCAAAAATGCCGTCGAACTGAACCGGCTCAACTCGAAAGTCGAGCACAACGTCGGGGTGGCGGTATCCACATTGCAATTCCAGGACATGAGCTCCCAGTTGATCGGACATGCCCAGATGCGCATGGCCGCCTTGCAGGAAGTCGCCAACGAAATGAGCAAGGGGACGGACAGCCCGAACCGCCAGGAATATCTGGAGCAGATCGCAGCCTACAACCGCCTGCTGCACGAGCATGTGGTGACACTGGACGCAAAAAAATCCAACCCGGTCGCGCAGGACAATTTTGATACGGGCGACATTGAGTTGTTTTAGCGGGAGAAGTTTGGTAGGGTGGGCACGAAAACGTGCCCACCCTACTCGACTTTTTTTCGACTTTTTTTCGTTGCATTTTCAAGTTAAATAGTGCAATCTGTCCGTATATCTTAATAACTAACCGGGCGCAAAAAAATGGCCAAAATCATACTGACTGTCGACGACTCCGCCTCCATCAGGCAAATGGTGGCGTTTACCCTGAAATCCGCCGGCTACACCGTTATCGAGGCGGCCGATGGACAGGAAGGTCTGGATAAGGCCAAAGCCAATGCGGCCAATCTGGTGCTTACCGACCAGAACATGCCCAAGATGGATGGTCTGACCCTGATAAAGAACCTGCGCGGGCTGCCGCAATACAAGTCTGTACCAATTCTGATGTTGACCACGGAATCCAGCGATGCCATGAAAACGCAAGGCAAGGCGGTGGGCGCAACCGGTTGGCTGGTCAAACCGTTCGACCCGCAGAAATTGCTGGAGGTTGTCAAAAAAGTGGTCGGTTAAAACCAATGCTGTTCACTTAAGAAAATTTTCGTTCGCCCTGAGCTTGTCGAAGGGCTCTGGTTGCGTAGCTGGTGGTTCGACAGGCTCTGATGGAACAACTAAGTATTGACTAAGCACAATAACCCCGTGCTAAGTCACTACTTAACCACGAACGGTTAAGTGAACAGCATTGCGGCTAAAACAAGGGTGGGCTGTGCCCACCATGTCGGGCATAGCCCGACCTACGTTAGGCCTCAGCCAGAATTCTTCACATATCATTCTAGGGAAAAGCAGATGTCCATCGACATGAGCCAGTTTTATCAGGTGTTTTTCGAGGAGTCAGCCGAGCACCTCGATAGCATGGAAAGCCTGTTGCTCGCGCTCGACCTGGATGCGCCCGACCCGGATCAGCTTAACGCCATTTTCCGTTCGGCACATTCCATCAAGGGCGGCAGCGGCACATTCGGTTTTAACGACATGACCGAAGTGACGCACATTCTGGAAACCCTGCTGGACGGCATACGCAAGAATGAAATCAAGATCACCGCCGATATGGTGGATGCTTTCCTGCAAGCGGGCGATGTGCTGAAAGGCCTGCTGGAAGCGCACCAGAACGGAACCATCGCCGATCCCGCACCATCGGTTGAAATCCGCACCAGGCTGTCGCAATTGACCGCGAAAGGGAGCCAGAGGACAGAGGACGGAAGACGGAAGACAGAAGCTTCAGCGACAACAGCTTCCGCCCCTGTGCAAGAAACAGCGACCCCTTCCGTGCAGCATATTTATCAGGTCAAGTTCGATAATTCCCCCGCCATTTTCCCCAGCAAGGCCGATCTCAATAATCTGCTGGAAGAACTGGGCAATATTGGCAAAATTGAAAAACAAAAAATCACTGCCAAATCGGTAACGCTGACGCTGGACAGTTATGCATCCGAAGAAGACTTGCGCGATACTTTTTCGTTCTTCCTGAAGCCGGAGCAACTGACCATCAAGCTGGCGGGTGATCAGGAATCAGGAATCAGGAATCAGGAATCAGGTGACAAAACCCCCAGTTCCGAAGACGAGCAAGGTTATGGTTTTTTTGTCGAGCCGGAGGAACTCAAATCACAAGCCGAAGATGCGCAGGGTTATGGATTTTTTGTCGAACCGGAGCAACTCAAGTCGGAAGCCGAAAATGCGCAGGGTTACGGTTTCTTCGTCGATGTGGAAGATAAGACAGGGCAGGCGGCGTCTGCTGCAACGGGTGCTCAATCCGCAGAAGAACCGCACCGGCGCGCTTCCGATCGTGCTCCCGCCCCTGCGCCTGCCGCCGAAACTTCGATCCGCGTCAGCGTGGAAAAAGTCGACCAGATGATCAATCTGGTCGGCGAGCTGGTGATTACCCAATCCATGCTGGCGGAAGTTGCCTCACATCTGGATCCGGTATCGAACGAATCGCTGCTCAACGGGTTGGCGCAACTCGAACTCAACACCCGCGAACTGCAGGAATCCGTCATGTCGGTGCGCATGATGCCGATCAATTTTGTGTTCAGCCGCTTCCCGCGCCTGGTGCGCGACTTGGCCGGCAAGCTCGACAAAAAAGTGCAACTCAAGATGGTCGGCGAAGGCACCGAACTGGACAAGGGGCTGATCGAGAAAATCAGCGACCCGATGACGCATCTGGTGCGCAACAGCCTCGATCACGGCATCGAGATGCCCGAGGAGCGCATCGCCAAGGGCAAAGACCCGCAAGGCACCATCACGCTGCGCGCCGCACATCAGGGCGGCAATATCGTCATCCAGGTATCGGACGACGGCGCCGGGTTGAACCGCGAACGGATTCTCGCCAAAGCGAAGGAAAAAGGCATACCCTTTAACGAAAATATCAGTGACGCCGACGTCTGGCTGATGATATTCGCGCCAGGTTTTTCCACCGCCGCCGTCGTTACGGATGTATCCGGGCGCGGCGTCGGCATGGATGTGGTCAAGAAAAATATCGAGGGCATCGGCGGCCGCGTCGAAATCTCCTCCAGGTCAGGGGAAGGCAGCACGGTCACCATCCGTTTGCCGCTGACCCTGGCGATACTGGACGGCCTGTCCATCGCGGTGGGCGACCAGCTTTATATTATTCCGCTCAGTTTTATCATCGAGTCGCTGCAGCCCGATGCCGGAGACATCAAGGAAATCAGCGGGCAGGGCCAGGTGCTGCATGTGCGCGGCGAATACCTGCCATTGATCGCGTTGCACAAAATATTCAACATCGAACCCAAATTCACCAACCCGTCGGAAGGCATCCTGGTGTTGCTGGAGGCGGAAGGCAAGAAGGTCGCGCTGTTCGTGGATGATCTGGTCAGCCAGCACCAGGTCGTGATCAAGAGCCTGGAAACCAATTACCGCAAAGTGCCCGGCATCTCCGGCGCGACGATCATGGGCGACGGGCGCGTGGCGATGATCATGGATGTGGGTGCGCTGGTCAAGTTTGCGCAGGCGTAGAGTTGGAGCAGCAACATGCCAACTATTTCGATGTTTTACGGGATTCTGATTCGAATGTTTTTTAACGACATTGAGCGGCATCGTTTGCCTCACATACATGCGGAATATCAGGGGCATGTCGGCGTCTACGCTATTGTAGATGGGGTTTTGCTGGCAGGCGATTTACCGCCCAATAAACACAAACTGGTTGTTGCATGGATTGAAATTCACAAAGATGACTTAATGGCAGATTGGGAGCTTGCCGTGAATGGCAAGAAACCATTCCCTATCAAGGGGCTCGATCAATGAGAATTGTACAAGTAATTTCAAATCGAGACTGGTCGCTATTGATAACTGCCAATGACGGGCGAGTAGGGAAGTTTGATGTGCGGCCTTACTTGAGTTATGAAGCATTTGAAGAGTTAAATGATCTGGCAGAATTCATGAAGATTTCCAACGGTGGCTATTTCGTCGAATGGAAATGTGGCGCGGATATTTCATCGGATACGATAGAGGCAAAAATGACTCTCGACAAGGACTGCCAAGGAAAATAGCATGTGCTTATGCATAACCATAAAGGGGTGCGATTTACATGAGAACAATTAAATTCACATACTGGCAAGACGGTGATTTTTTTATCGGGTTTCTCAACGAATACCCTGACTATCAGACTCAGGGTACAACCAAAGAAGAGCTTGCCGAAAATCTTAAAGATTTATTAGTTGATTTTGAATCTGGCCAAGTGCCATATGCCCGTAAAATCGAAGAATTATTAGTCTTACTGTGTCACAAAGCGCTGAAGGGCGCATTGCGGCGTTAAAATCAGGCTCAAAATGCTCATTTACTACATGTAAACTCCGCTTTTTCGCCCGATTTTGCCTTGCACTGCATCCCTTGATCGCTTTGTGACA
>JACREB010000079.1 GCA_016218475.1 Nitrosomonadales bacterium
CTCTCCCGGAGGGAGAGGAGGCGATTGCTCTTTCCCCCTCTGGGGGAAAGTTGGATAGAGGGCTGGCCAGTAACGTGTCGCGGGATGTGGGCTTTGCCCACCATGTCGGGCGGAGCCCGGCCTACATTTTGGTTCCGGCTCGCCCGGCTTAGGCTAGAAAAATTTTGGTTAGCCGAAGCGGCCAGTGATGTAATCCTCGGTTTCCTTGCGTTTCGGATTGGTGAATACCACGCTGGTGTCGCCGAACTCGATCAAATCCCCAAGGTACATATAGGCGGTGTAATCGGAGACGCGCGCGGCTTGCTGCATGTTGTGCGTGACGATGACGATGGTGAAGTCTTCCTTCAGTTCGTCGATCAGTTTTTCGATATGCGCGGTCGAAATCGGGTCGAGCGCCGAGGTCGGTTCGTCGAGCAGCAACACCTGCGGTTTGACGGCGATGGCGCGCGCGATGCACAGGCGCTGTTGCTGCCCGCCGGACAGGCTCGTGCCGCTCTGCCTGAGTATGTCCTTGGCCTCGTTCCACAGCGCGGCCTTGCGCAGCGCCCATTCGACGCGCTCGTCCATGTCGTTCTTGCTGAGCCTTTCGTAGAGTTTGACGCCAAACGCGATGTTGTCGTAAATCGACATCGGGAACGGGGTGGGCTTCTGGAACACCATGCCGATCTTGGCGCGCAGTGTATTGAGATCCTGTTTTTTATCGAGGATATTTTCGCCATCCAGCAGGATTTCTCCGGCTGCTTTCTGCTTGGGGTAAAGCTGATACATGCGGTTGAAGGTGCGCAGCAACGTGGATTTGCCGCAGCCGGACGGGCCGATGAAGGCGGTCACCATTTTTTCGGCGATGCTCAGGTTGATGTTCTTGAGCGCGCAGAAATCGCCGTAATAGAAGCTGAGATCCCTGACAATAATTTTTTTGGCAATTATTTTTGGGGCGGTTACTTTCGGATTGGCGGTATATTCGGCATTCATTTGCGAACCCTGTTAATGAGAGGCGGACTTTTGCCGGAACAGCACGCGCGCCAGGATGTTGAGCGTCAGCACGCTGAGGGTAATCAGCAGCGCGCCGGCCCAAGCCAGTTTTTGCCAGTCTTCATAAGGGCTCATGGCGAACTGGAAGATCACCACCGGCAAGTTCGCCATCGGCTGATCCATGTCGCTGCTCCAGAACTGGTTGTTCAGCGCGGTGAACAGCAGCGGCGCGGTTTCGCCGCTGATGCGCGCGATGGCGAGCATCACGCCGGTGATGATACCGGCACGCGCGGCGCGCAGGGTAATGAAATTGATGATTTTCCATTGCGGCGCACCGAGCGCCGCCGCCGCTTCACGGAGCGTGGTCGGCACCAGGCGCAGCATGTTTTCGGTGGTGCGGATGACGATGGGAATGACAATGATGGACAGCGCCAGCGCACCCGCCCAGCCGGAAAAATGTTTGACCCTGATGACGTAAATTTCGTATACGAATAGCCCGATGACAATGGACGGCGCGGAGAGGAGCACGTCGTTGATGAAGCGCGTGACCGGGGCGAGCCAGCCGCGCTGGCCGAATTCGGCCAGATAAGTGCCGGCCAGGATGCCGATGGGTGTGCCGATTAGCGTCCCGACCAGCGTCATCGCCAGACTTCCGGCGATGGCATTGAGCAGCCCGCCACTACTGCCCGGCGGCGGCGTCATTTGCGCGAACACTACCGGAGTAAGCGCGGGCAACCCATGCTCCAGCAGTGCCCATAGGATCCAGCACAACCAGAACAGGCCGAACGCCATGGCCAGCATCGAGATGGCGAGGCCGACTGCGTTGACGATGCGGCGGCGGGTATAGAGGTTCAGCATGATCGGGATCGGCTGTTATGTGACCTGGCCTTCGCGCTTGCCGAGCTTGAAGAGCATGTAGCGTGCAAGCGAGAGCACCACGAAGGTGATGAAGAACAGGATCAGGCCAAGCTCGATCAGCGCGGAAGTGTAGAGATCGCCATAGGCCTCGGTAAATTCGTTGGCGAGCGCCGAAGCGATGCTGTTGCCGGGCATCAGCAGGGACTTGCTCAGCTCGTGCGAATTGCCGATGACGAAAGTGATCGCCATGGTCTCGCCCAGCGCGCGTCCCAACCCCAGCATGATGCCGCCGACCACGCCGATCCTGGTATAGGGCAGCACGACTTTCCACATGACTTCCCAGGTAGTCGCACCCAGCCCGTAGGCCGATTCCTTCAACAGCGTGGGCACGACTTCGAATACGTCGCGCATCACCGATGCGATGAACGGGATCACCATGATCGCGAGGATGATGCCGGCAGTCAGCATGCCGATGCCCATCGGCGGGCCGGAGAAGAACGGGCCGATGTACGGCATTGTGCCGATATGGTCGTTGATCCACGGCTCGATATGGTCGGCAAACAGGGGGGCGAACACGAACAGCCCCCACATGCCGTAAATGATGCTGGGAATGCCCGCCAGCAATTCGATGGCGATGCCGAGCGGGCGGCGCAAAAGACGCGGCGACAGCTCGGTCAGAAACAGGGCGATGCCGAAGCTGACCGGAATGGCGATCGTGAGCGCGATGGCGGAAGTGACCAGCGTGCCGATGATCGGGATCAGCGCACCGAACCGCTCACCGACCGGATCCCAATCCGGGCTGACCAGGAAGCCGAAGCCGAATGCGCGGATGGTGGGCATGCTGCCGATAATCAGCGAGCCGATAATGGCGGCCAGAAGCACCAGCACACCGAATGCGGAGACGCGCGTCAGGTTGCGAAACAGCAAATCCAGTATGGTGTGCCGTTTAAGGCTGGCTTCGCGTAAAAACGTCGGCATAAATTCAGCTTGTCAGTGGAAAAAACAACGGGCGCGCGAACCCCCGTAATTATAGCCTAACAGGGCCGTTTTATTTCATCAGCGGTGAGCCGGACGTATCATGGATTTGGTTTTTCCATGCCTTGCGGATCAGGTTCTGCACATTTTCCGGTAACGGCACATAGTCCAAGTCGGCAGCCAGCTTGCCGCCATTGGTGTAGGCCCAATCGAAGAACTTCAGCACTTCCTTCGCCGTATCCGAATTTTCCTGCATCTTGTACATCAGGATGAAAGTCGCGCCGCTGATCGGCCAGCTTTCCTTGCCGGGCTCATCGGTCAGGATTTCATAGAAACCCGGCGCCTTGTCCCATTGCGCGTTCGCTGCGGCGGCCTTGAAACTGACATCATCCGCTTTGACAAACTGGCCGTCGCGATTCTTCATTTGCACAGCGTTCATCTTATTTTGCAGCGCGTAAGCATATTCCACATAGCCGATGGAGTTTTTGATACGTTGCACATAAGAGGCAACCCCTTCATTGCCTTTGCCGCCAGTGCCCGCCTTCCATGATACCGCCGTGCCTTCTCCTACACCAGCCTTCCAATCCGCGCTTACCTTGGACAGGTAGTTAGTAAAAATGAAACTGGTACCGGAACCGTCCGAGCGATGTACTACAGTGATGTTTTCATCGGGCAATTTAATATCCGCGTTTAACGCAGCCAGTGCCGGGTCATTCCACTTGGTAATTTTGCCCAGATAGATGTCGGCCAAGGCTGTGCCAGTCAGTTTTAGCTTGCCAGCTTCGATTCCATTGACGTTAATGACAGGAACTACGCCGCCGATCACCGTCGGGAATTGCATCAGGCCATCTTTTTCCAGTTTTTCCAGCGTCAGCGGCATGTCGGATGCGCCGAAATTCACAGTTTTGGCGGTGATCTGCTTGATGCCACCGCCTGAGCCGATGGACTGGTAATTCATCGCGACGCCAGTATTAGCCTTGTAAGCCTCCGCCCATTTGGAGTAGATCGGGTAGGGGAAGGTCGCACCCGCGCCGGTGATGTTCGCGGCCGCCTGGCTTGCGCCACCATAGGCCAGGGCGACGGCCGTGGTGATTCCGAAAATGAGTTGCTTGAGCTTGCTGTTCATAGGGTCTCCTTTGTGTTTAGTATGCCGCTGCTTTGGCGATTGCTGTTTAAACTAACAGTGCTTTGGCGATGCACATACTAGATTTTTTATATGACAGGATTATTACACTCCTTAGGTATTTTTAATGTGATCGTTCAATCTCCAAGTATTTTATAAAACCGCTCCAGCGCGACCATGGCAGCTCAAGCAGCGAATGTGAAAACTTGGTTAAAAGCAAATGACGGTTTTGTGACAATTGGAGGGTTGCCTGGAAAAACATATGGCATAGGGAAGCCGGGTTCCGGATAGCGAGTGAATAACCACGCGCTGCCGGGCTTTAAAGTTGCAGATAAAGGTTCGCGGTATGCCCGGCAATGTGATTGGTTTCATCATCTTTCCAGCCGGGCCAGAATGTGTAGTCGCGGACTTGCAGTGCTGGCTTCATCAGCATATCCAGCCTGACAATGTGATCGTCGATCAGCCAATTTTTCAGAAAACCGGTGAAATGCTCCGTTGCGCCGTCAGACCAGATACCGCCCTTGGCTACCAGTTCATCCCTCAAATGCTGTAGTTCACATAGTGCATATTGCTGTTCCTGCCTGTGCCCGGAAAAATCAAAATTAACTGCATGGGCAATTCTTTCCTCATTTGCGAAATGAATACATAGCCAATCCTCGAAACGTACAAACGCTTCCGACAATATGAAGCTGTCTCTTGACCTGATCGCGTTTCTTACGCTGTTGACTATGTTTATCAGGTTTTTGTGGTCGGAATCTATAACCGCATTTCCGACACTCAGTTGCTTATTCCACGTTAAACCCATAATGCCTCCTGTTGTATATCCAGATGAATAACTATCTAAGCTAGGCGAGTCGGAACCAAATGTAGGTCGGGCTCTGCCCACCCTACGGTTACGGCTTTGCCGCAGGGCAAATTTTTCTCAAAAATGCGAAGAGTTGAGCCATACATAGAGACTAATTCCAATTCCCGATCAATAGAGCAATATCGTAGGGCGGGTTCTACCCGCCGATATAGATGTCGGGCAGAGCCCGACCTACTGATTATTTTCCTATTGAATGAGAAATGGAATAACTACATCCACTTCCAACCATGCCTGAAGCCACGGATACAGGATTGCGCGCCGTCACGGGAGCATTGGTAGCATCGCCAATCACGCCGGGCAAGAAGTTGTAGCCATGTGCTTGCAGTGCCGGTTTCATTGGCATATCCAGGCTGATGATGTGCCCATCGATCAGCCAATCGCTCAAAAAAAGGGAGAAATACTCGATTGCATCGTCAGACCATAAACCGTTCTTGCCGATCAACTCGTTCCTCAAGAACCAAAGCTCCTTCAGCCAGCATTGTTGTGCCAATTTGTGCTGGGAAAAATCGAATTTGACTGCCTGCGCGATCTTTTCCTCGTTTGCAAAATGAACATACAACCAATCTTCGAGATGCTCCAATTCCTGCGACAGGATGGAGCTATCCCTTGCCTTGATCGCACGCCTTACGTTGTTGGCTATGCTGATCAAATTTTTATGCTCTGAATCGATAACCGCATTTCCGACACTCAACTGCTTAGTCCACTTTAATTTCATCATGCATCCCCTGGTTGGTTGAAGATGCGTACAAGTTATTGAAACCCTGTTGCAGGGTGATGACGGGAACATGAAGGGTTTATGAAATCGCTACTTGGGTAGCTGGTTAAAATTGAGGAGAGAAGCAAGACAACACCCACGGAACATGCTGTCCAGAATATCGGATGAGCGCTTATCAATAATAGACTGCTGCCATTAGGGGTTGCGTTAATTCGCGCCGCTCGATGAACAGGCTGTTGCCCGGTTTTTTCTTGGCCATTTTTTTGGCAACCGTGGCGGCCTCGGCTATTTCATGGTGCGAGTGGAATAATTCTGCGGTAGCCCAGATCGCGCCAATCGAGAGCGTGGGCAGCGGGTGGTGGACAACGCGGCCTTGACGGTCTTCGCTCGAATAGCCGCCGGTAGAGCGATGCCTTGCTTCAAACAATACCAGGGATGTGTGCGCGAAGGAAGCCAGGGCCTGGCTACAGCGTTTTTCCCAATCCGCGCTTTGCAGGACAAGGATAAAATCGTCGCCGCCGATATGCCCGATAAAATCGTGCTGAGGGTCGCAGATATTGCCGAGTAGCTTGCCGGTGAATTGGATCATCTCGTCGCCCTTGCGGTAGCCGTACACATCGTTGAACGGTTTGAAATTGTCCAGGTCGCCATAACAGACGGCGAACGACTTGCCGGATTTCAGTAAAAAATCGATGTGCTCGTTGATGGGGACATTGCCGGGCAGCAGGGTCAATGGATTGGCGTAACGCGCGGTTTCGATCTGCGCATTGGTGATTTCGCGCAGCAGGTCTTGCCCGGTGCCAAGCCCGATGTAGCGCCCTTGCTCGGTAATGATGAAGCCGTCGGTAAAATGCCTGATTCCCGATTCGCTCAGGAAACAGCTCAATTCATGGATGGGAGTAGATTTTTCCACCATCAACGGATCTGCGTTCATCATATCCTGGCAAGGTTTTTTACCGAGCAGTTCGCGGCGGAAAGGCTTCGCAAAACTGTCCACAAACTCATACCGGTTAATCAGCCCGACGGGGCGCCCATGCCTGACGACAGGGATGGCGCGCAAGTCTTTATTTGCGGAAAAACAGGCGAATATTTTTTCGGTTTCGGTATCCGGCTGGAACGGTTCCACATAACGCAACAATGTTCCCACTGTGACGTTACGGGGATTGCTATAGGGTTGTTCGGCAATGCAGCTTGTATTGATCAGGCAGCCGATTTCGGCAGGCGGGTTCAGCGGCGGGGTAGGATTGGGGCGGGCAATAAAATACCCTTGTCCACATGCGATGCCGATGTCGCGTATCACCCTGAATTCGGCATCCGTTTCGATCCCTTCCGCAATCACTTGCGTGCCGGAGCTTAGCGCGATACTTTGGATCGATCTTAGAAACTGCTGTTTGAGCGGATCGGTATTGACCCCCTGCACGAAATGCATGTCTATCTTTACAAATTCGGGGCGCAACTCGGACCACAGCCGCAAGCTCGAAAAGCCCTCGCCCAAATCATCCATCGCAATCTGGAACCCCATGTTGCGGTAATGCAGCAGCGCGTTGCGCATCCCTTCAAAATCGAAGGTGGGCTGGTTTTCGGTGATTTCGATGATGACCCGTTGCGGGTCGATGCCGAGATTTTCAAGGTAAGCCAGCGTCTGCCCGTTCTTGAAGCTGGGGTGGGTCAAGGCTTCCGGGCTGACATTCAGGAATAATTTGCCGGGCAAATTCTGGGCGGCAAAGGATTCCAGCACAATCTGGCGGCACAGCATTTCCACCTCCAGAGAAAGCCCCTGCTGTTTGGCCGCCGCGAACAAGTTGATGGGCGAATGCAACGGGCTGTTGGCCGGGCCGCGTATCAGCCCCTCGAAGCCAATAAACGTGCCGCTTGGAATATCCATGATCGGCTGAAACAGTGCGGAAAGGCTGCGTTGATTCAATATGTCCTGAAGCGTTTTCATCGTAAATGTCCTGTGGATGGGATGCGCGACAGCATAGTTGCCGAATGTTTCAATTGAGTTAAAGCGCTGTTGCAGATTTGTTGCATTGTGCCCGCTGAGAAAAATAGCATTGTGTTCGCCGATAATCTTTGCTTTAATCGCCCCTGACATTTTAATAATTGTGCAACAATGGAAATATAAAATGATGAAACCGGCTCAAGTGGTAAAGGCATTGGCGGCGTTGGCGCAGCCCACGCGTTTGGCGATTTATCGCCTGCTGGTGGCGCGTGGCCCGGAAGGCGTGGCGGCAGGAGCGGTGGCCGAGAAATTGAAAGTGGCTCCGGCAACCCTGTCGTTTCATTTTAAAACACTGAGCCATGCCGGGTTGGTGGAAAGCAGGCAGGACGGGCGTTTTATTTATTACGCAGCGAATTTTGCGGTGATGAACGGGATGGTGGCGTATTTGACGGAAAACTGTTGTGGCGGAAATAAAGACCTCTGCACAACTACTGCGCTTGCTGATACTGCGTTAAAAAATAGCTCAAAACCCTCACTTACCAAAAAGTAAGCTCCGGTTTTTCGCCATTTTTTGCCTTGTCTCAGCCGCGCTCGCTACGTTGTGCAAAGGTCTTGAATCAGGATGCCTGCAAGCCGGGAAATAAATAATCAGTGCGTAGCATGTAGGTTGGGCAAAGCGCAGCGTGCCCAACATTAATAATATCTTCGCTTGTTGGGCACGCTGCGCTTTGCCCAACCTACGAGAAGACTGCGCCCAATTTTTAATTTCGGTTCGCCCGGATTAGGCTGCCTCAAATAATTCTGATTTCGTCATTCTTTTAAGGAGCATACATTGCAAAACAAAACTTACAACGTGCTGGTGCTATGCACCGGCAATTCCGCGCGCAGCATCCTGGGCGAGGTGCTGTTCAATGCGCTGGGCAAAGGCAAGTTCAAAGCCCACAGCGCGGGCAGCAAACCGGTAGGCCGGGTCAACCCGTTTGCGTTGGAACTGTTGCAGCAGCAGGGACATAGCATCGAAGGGTTGCGCAGCAAAAGCTGGGACGAATTCGCCGCACCCGATGCGCCACAAATCGACTTTATCTTTACCGTGTGCAACAACGCGGCGGGTGAAACCTGCCCGGTCTGGCCGGGTAAACCAGCTACGGCGCATTGGGGTATCCCCGATCCGGCTGATGTAGAGGGCCGTGATGAGGCCAAGCGGGCGGCATTCAAGACTGCCTATAACCAACTGGCGCGGCGTATCCAGTTGTTCATGAGCCTGCCGATTGAATCGCTGGACAAGCTCGCGCTGAAACAAAAACTCGCCGAAATTGGCCGCATACAGGATTACTGAGCTGCACATAAATTCATGGCGATTAAGCGATTTCCCGTAGGGCGGGTTTTGTCCGCCGCGTCGGGCGTAGCCCGACCTACGAGATACGGAGACTTCGTCGTTAATTATGCAATCCCCAATAGCTCCAACAATTCCGCAGAGGAAATAACCAATGAATCTTTTTGAACGCTACCTGACCGTCTGGGTAGGGCTGTGCATCGTGGTTGGGGTGCTGCTCGGGCAATTCCTGCCCGGCCTGTTCCAGGCTATCGCCAGCCTGGAGATCGCCAAGGTAAACATTCCTGTGGGTGTGCTGGTGTGGGTGATGATCATCCCGATGCTGCTGCGTATCGACTTCGGCGCGCTGCACCAGGTGAAGGCGCATAGCCGCGGTATCGGCGTCACGCTGTTCGTCAACTGGGGTGTGAAGCCTTTCTCGATGGCCTTTCTCGGCTGGCTGTTTATCCGCCAGGTGTTCGCGAATTACCTGCCGCAGGATCAGCTCGACAGCTATGTCGCGGGATTGATCCTGCTGGCCGCCGCACCCTGTACCGCGATGGTGTTCGTGTGGAGCAATCTGGTAAAAGGCGACCCCTACTTCACGCTGTCGCAGGTGGCGCTCAACGACGCCATCATGATCTTCGCTTTCGCGCCGCTGGTGGCGTTATTGCTCGGCGTCGCCAGCATTGCCGTGCCGTGGGGTACGCTGTTCGTCTCAGTGGCGTTTTACATCGTGATCCCGGTCATCGTCGCGCAGTTGTTACGTCGCCACTTATTGGCAAAAGGCGAAGGCGGGTTCAGGCAAGTAATGGAGCGCATCGCGCCGTTCTCGATGGGCGCGCTGCTGGTGACGCTGGTGCTGCTGTTCGCGTTGCAGGGCAATGCAATCGTCGCGCAACCGCTGGTGATCGCGATGCTGGCCGTGCCGATCCTGATCCAGGTGTTGTTCAATTCCGGCCTAGCCTATTGGCTGAACCGCCGCCTCGGCGTAGCGCACTGCGTCGCCGCCCCGTCGGCATTGATCGGCGCGAGCAATTTCTTCGAGCTGGCCGTCGCCACGGCCATCAGCCTGTTCGGCTTCCAGTCCGGCGCGGCGCTGGCGACCGTGGTCGGCGTGCTGATCGAGGTGCCGGTGATGCTGCTGGTGGTGAAAATCGCCAATGCCACGCAGGGCTGGTACGGAAAAAGCACCCCGCAGCAAGCTACGGGGTATTAACTGCACATTTCAATCTGCTGGCTTTCAGCCAGCTTTCGCCACAAGTGGCGGGGAATTGAACCCTCGGAGATTAAACCGGTCGCCCGAAGAAACAATAAGAAAGCCCAGACCAAACAAGCCTGCCCGGTTAAATAACCAACTTGTGCGGTTACCCCATGCTTGCCTGAATCGAGAACCGTGAACCGGTGTGCGACCCGTTGGCCGTGTTGAACCCAAGCCTGCATTTTTGGTTACTTTTACTCTACCAGCCGCTAATCTCCGCTCAACACACTGGCTATATCGCTGCACAATTCGTCGAATTCCTGCACGGAAAATTGCAGGTGTTTCAACACTGGCGGTTGCCACATCGCCCACCCTTCGTTACGCAAATCCAAATGCGAATCCACAATATATTCCGCCGCCTGAACAATACTTATCCAACTGCAAATCTCAATCGAAGTTTGGTCGGTAATTGAGGAGAAAACCGTGAGGTCGTGGTGGCACAGGATCGCGCGGCACATGTTCGGGGGCAGCAGCCAGTTACGCGCCAGCAGGTTGCCTACTACCGCGTGAGTGGTCGAATAACAGGCATTTTCGGTTTCGCAAGTATTGCCGCTGATACGCGACATTTCATCGACATTCTTGAGGTAATCGGGATATTTCTGCATGAGCACCGGAATGCCGCAATCGTGAAACAGTCCGACGGTATAAGCATCGTCGCAAGATGCGCCGGGAACCTGTGCGGCAATACGGGATGCGGCCAAAGCGGTCATACTGGAGCGGTCCCAGAATTCATCCATGCCGGCCAGTTTTGGCACAACATTGGCGCGCAACGCGACATTGCTGAGCAGGTTGACCGTATTCCTGAGCCCCAACACTGCGACCGCCTGCTGTATCGAAGACGCTTTGTTGCGCAGGCCGAAATACGGGGAATTGGCGAGTTTCAGCATCGGCGCGGACAAGCCGACATCCTGCCCGATCAAACGCACTATCCGCCCCATATCCGCGTCGGGTGATCGCGCCTCTTTCATCGCCGCCAGCAACGAAGCCGGGCATGGCGGCAAATGGATTCCATTTAACACCTGTTCGGCAGCTTTTATATCTGATTCAGCATGCATTGTTTACCATTCCGGCAGGGTGCTGATATTTTAATGGGAAAAGTAACTTTACACGTTTAGCCGATAAATGTGTATATGTCTAAATATCTATATATTTCGGCCTATTTGATGTTCGTAGCGCAAATCATTAATAACCCAATGTTCAGTTTGAAGCTTGCCAGCAGCCATGAGTATCGAACTTCAGCAAAATTCAGGTTGAATATTCCCGATTCCTTAGGTAGAATCCGCGCTCTTTTGAAAACTGGTTGGAGTAGAGCTATGGCACGTGTCTGTCAAGTGACGGGAAAAAGCCCGATGGTAGGAAACAATGTTTCCCATGCCAATAACAAAACCAAGCGGCGTTTTTTGCCGAACCTGCAACGCCGCCGCTTCTGGGTCGAAAGTGAAAATCGCTGGGTCAGCCTGCGCCTGACCAATGCGGCACTTCGCACCATCGACAAAAACGGCATCGATTCGGTGTTGTCTGAAATCCGCGCCCGCGGCGCAAGCGTTTAAGGAACCTGCAAATGCGCGAAAAAATCAAACTCGAATCCAGCGCCGGCACAGGGCATTTTTACACCACGACCAAAAACAAGCGCACCACGCCGGAAAAAATCGAAATGAAAAAATTCGACCCGGTGGCGCGCAAACATGTTCCATACAAGGAAACCAAGCTGAAGTAATTTGGCCAGGTTTTGTAAATCAACAAAAACCCGCTCAGGCGGGTTTTTTATCGGCCTTGAATAAAATTGGTCGGTCAAAGCTAAATTTCTCGGTTCTCGCTCACATCGGGGGCGTGCGATACATAGCGCATAAATTTGCTTCGCAAGCCGGTACCGGAGCCGCGTGGCGCTTGGCATTCTCATGTACATTTGCATGCACTCCGGCTCATGTGCCACGATTTCCCGATCTGATGTCCACCCGCTGATTTTTATCAGTGTTTGCGCACCGTGCTGGTGCAAAATCACGGTGCATCCGCAATAAAACGCACCAATTTTTCTTGCACAAGGCGGTTATTGGTAAATGAATTTCATATTTGCCTTTAATTATCAACCTATTGGCATTGTGGAACATATATTGCATATCTTCTCTGATTTGACTCACACCAAAGGAGATATGCATGGAAAATCTGAAATTCGGCAACGATGTCCTGTTTGTGTTGCTCGGTGCGATTATGGTATTGGCGATGCACGCGGGCTTTGCTTTTCTGGAACTGGGCACGGTGCGCAAAAAAAATCAGGTGAACGCGCTGGTCAAAATTCTGGCCGATTTTGCGGTTTCCACCATGGCGTATTTTTTCATCGGTTACAGCATTGCTTATGGTGTGCATTTTTTCACCGGCGCGGAGCAACTTGCGCAGAAAAACGGCTACGATCTGGTGAAATTTTTCTTTCTTCTTACATTCGCAGCAGCGATTCCAGCAATCGTTTCCGGCGGCATCGCCGAGCGCGCCCGCTTCAATCCGCAACTGGCTGCCACTTTCATGCTGGTCGGTTTCATTTATCCGATTTTTGAAGGCATCGCCTGGAATGGTCGCCTTGGCGTGCAGGAATGGCTGACTGAGGCATTCGGCGCACCGTTCCACGACTTCGCCGGTTCGGTAGTGGTGCATGCGGTAGGCGGCTGGGTCGCCCTTGCGGCGGTGCTCCTGCTTGGCGCGCGACGCGGGCGCTACACCAAGGAAGGACGCATCGCCGCGCACCCTCCCTCCAGCATCCCGTTTCTCGCCTTGGGCGCGTGGATACTCACGGTGGGATGGTTCGGCTTCAACGTCATGTCGGCGCAGGAAATCGGCAAGATCAGCGGTCTGGTCGCGGCCAATTCGCTGATGGCAATGGTGGGCGGCACGCTGGCTGCGCTATGGGCGGGTAAGAATGATCCGGGCTTCGTGCATAACGGCCCGCTGGCAGGATTGGTGGCGATCTGCGCCGGTTCAGACCTGATGCACCCGATCGGCGCATTATTGGTTGGAGGCGTGGCGGGCGCCTTGTTTGTGGCGATGTTCACCCTGACACAAAACCGCTGGAAGATCGACGATGTGCTCGGCGTGTGGCCGCTGCATGGTTTATGCGGTGCATGGGGCGGAATCGCCGCCGGTATCTTTGGGCTAAAGGCGTTTGGCGGCATCGGCGGCATCAGCTTCATGGCGCAACTATGCGGTACGATAATGGGCGTGGCCATCGCCTTCTTGGGAGGCTATCTGGTGTATGGCGCATTAAAGAAACTGACCGGCATCCGGCTGGATGCCGAGGAAGAATTCAATGGCGCAGATTTGAGTATCCACAAGATTACCGCTACGCCGGAGCGTGAATCGGGCTGGTAGAGTGAAAAACTTGGATGACGGCTTTCTGGCGCTGAGTTCAGCGGTTCCAACAGCAGCGGTGCGCCAGTTGCGATAATTCGCGCCAAGCCGCCACAACAACAACCCAAAATAAACTGTTCGTACTATCATTGCGCATACAGATGGATATTGTTCTGTTACTCAAGCGTAAAAATGTCCCTCTTGTTTTGATGCCGGTAAACCCACTAGAAAATCATCGGTGTAATCATTAATCTTACTGTGTCACAAAGCGATCAAGGGATGCAGTGCAAGGCAAAATCGGGCGAAAAAGCGGAGTTTACATGTAGTAAATGAGCATTTTGAGCCTGATTTTAACGCCGCAATGCGCCCTTCAGCGCTTTGTGACAC
>JACREB010000080.1 GCA_016218475.1 Nitrosomonadales bacterium
TGCCCGACGCACCGTGTTGCCCGACGAGATTCTTGAGGTAGGTGTAGAGTCCGACCTGAACGCCGAAGCCCAGCGCGAGGAGTACGATGAAATACCAGAATGTTGCGAATTGCCCGAGCGCGAAATCCATCCCGGAAATCAGGCTGACCACACCAAAATAAATGGCGAGCAATAACACCAGTTTGGAATGCATCCCCGTTTCATGCTCACGTATGTCCAAAGCCCCGGCCAACGCCTCGGCGAAGGCCGCATCTGCCCGTTCTAAAACATCCGCTTCCGCATTCATTATGCCCTCCCATCCCTACTGTTAACGGCAGTTTCCATGCAACCACACGCAACACCGTTCAGCGTTTGCGCTCGATGCGGATAATTACCCATTCTTGCGGATTGGATTTCGGATTGGATTTCATCATCTCAAACCGTACCGCATCTCCCACACTGATTCCATTTGGCAGCGGATCGCGCAACGTGAACCACATGGGCATGGCAGGCCAGCGCAGCTCGGGGATTGCCTCATGCGCAATCTGCACCTTGCCTCTTTCCGCATTCACGGCTTTAAGCACGCCATAGCCCTCATGCTTCATCGAGTTGGCAGGATCCATCGCCATTTTATGGTGCATCATATCCTTGTCCGGTTCGGGTGTTTCGGCCAATGCGGGGGCAGTATTCAGCGCCATGAACAACATCATTCCTATTGGAAACGGGCTTGGCATTTGCATAATGTGTTCTCCTAAGAATTTTGGATACTTCGGAAACTCCGTATTCCGTCACCCTTGCGGAAGGGGGAATCCAATAAATTTATCAAATGGATTCCCGTCTTTGAGGGGGCGATGTGTTTTCGACGAGCCCAATATTTTTCAACTTGTGATTCCCCGCAGTCTTGCTGCGGGGATGCGCCCGCCCCTTCCACCTCAAGGTTGGGATGAGGGTGGGTTTCGCAGTCGTAAGAAACATCCACTCAATACCCCGCGCTTTTGGCACGGGGTTGTTTATTGCTTCTCTTTCATATGGTTGTGCCGGTCTTTCGGCATTTCCTTGCCCACATGCGGTGCCGGTTCGGGCATCGGCATATTGGTCTTTTCTTCCATATGGCTATGTTTCCTTACCGGCTTCTTCACCGGTTTTTTCGCCCCGCCCTGTTCGGCGGTTACAGCTTCATGCTTATCCGCATCGGCGGCGATTGCTGTTGCGGTAGCGGCAGTAAACACCGCCAGAGCGGCGGCCAGTAGTGTCGATTTCAGTTTCATTTTGCGCTCCTAAAAAGTTTGATGAATTTTTCCTATAGCTGCCAGTAATTAATGTTGATGGGAACTGCTGCCGCGTTCGCCGCCAGTGTTCCCCACCCCTCCATGCAGCCCCATACAGCCGTTCAATACAGTACAACTGCTTTACGCATCCCGCTCTCCTTTAAGTGATAACAACGGCAACAAAAATATAATGCGTGTGATCGTGTTCGTGCATATCATCGTGCGGTGCGACAGCCCGCTCGCCCCGATCCGCTTTTCCATTGCACTCCCGCTTTCATCGCGCTAATCCTTGTGCGGAGGCGTTCCCGGCGCATGGGTATGCCCGGCCTTTTTAGGCGCTATACCGGCACCATCCGTCGCTGGAGTTTTCCGGTCTGGTTCCGCCCCATGTGGTTGTTCGCCGTTTGCGGCGCCCCCGTGACTATGTGTATCCTCATGAGGCATCTCTGCATCTTGCATGGGCATGTCGCCATGATCGCGGCCTGCGCCGTGCTCATGGGCATGGCCCGTCCCCTCCGGTTTGGGCAGGGACATCACGCCAAGGCCATGGCGATATACCAGCTCCGCACCGTGCCACGCCGTGCTTGTTACCAGCAGCCATGCCGCAGCCAGCAAAACCAGAAAGCCCGGTGATGGAATATTGGGCGACGGCATCTTGCCGGAACGTCCGCGCCACAAATCCCAGGCCGCGAGCGCAAGCAAGGCGGTCAAGGTGCCCAGCGCCCAGTTGCGGTGAAGCATCATGGCGGCGTGGCTCACTTCATCATGCGCAACGCTGTTGGAAGCGAACCAGCCGAACACGGCGGCGACAAGCGCAAACAATGCCGCGCCCCATAACATCCAGCGCCCCGCCATCAAACATTGCGCCGCATAAGGCCAGTTTTTGAATATCGTACCGATGGCGATAAAAGCTACCGCAGACGTAGCAAATGCGATGGGAAAATGCACGAGTGCCGGATGTAAATTTGGAATAATCTCGATCATGGCTTTTGCCCTCCTTTAATTTCACGTACCTTGACCAAGGCATATAAAACCGGAATCACGATCAACGAGAGGAACGTGACCGAGATCATGCCGCCCACCATCGGCGCCGCGATGCGGCGCATGACCTCGGAGCCGGTGCCGCCGCCCCACATGATCGGCAGCAGCCCGGCGATGATGGCGCACACCGTCATCATGATCGGGCGCACCCGCAGCAAGGCGCCTTGTGTTATCGCCTCGTGCAGGTCGGTTGCCGAAAACGGCTCGCCGCTTGCCTCACGCTGCCCTTTGAGCGCCTGATAGGCGTGGTCGATGTAGATCAGCATGATCACGCCTATCTCCGCCGCCACGCCCGACAGCGCGATGAAGCCGACTGTCGCCGCAACCGACAGGTTGTAGCCCAGCAGCCACAGCAGCCACACCCCGCCCACCGTGGCGAACGGCACCGAGAGCATCACGATCAGCGTTTCGGTGACGCGCATGAAGTTGAGGTAGAGCAGCAGGAAGATGATCAGCAGGGTGATGGGAATCACGATCTTCATCCTGGCTTCGGCACGTTCCATGTATTCGAACTGCCCGCTCCATGTCGCGTAGTAACCGGGCGGGAATTTCACTTTTTCCGATACCGCCTTGCGGGCGTCGGCCACATACGAACCGATGTCACGGTCGCGGATGTCTACAAAAATATAGGCGGAGAGCAGCGCGTTTTCGGTGCGGATGGCGGGCGCGCCCTTGACCACTTCCACCCTGGCGAGCTGCCCGAGCGGGATCATCGCCCCGTCCATAGTAGGTATCAGCACCTCCCGCGCGATCTGCTGTGGGTCGCTACGCAACTCGCGCGGGTAGCGCACGATCACGCCGAAGCGTTCCCGTCCCTCCACCGTGGTGGTCACCATCTCACCGCCGAGTGCGGTGGAGATGACATCCTGCAGCTCGCCCACGGCCATGCCGTAGCGCGCCAGCGCTTCCCGATCCGGCACAATGTCGAGGTAATATCCGCCGGTGATGCGCTCGGCAAAGGCGCTGGTGGTGCCCGGAACATTCCTGACCGCCGCTTCGATGTCCTTGGCTACCAGTTCTATCCCGGCCAGATCCTTGCCGAACACCTTGATGCCGATCGGTGTGCGGATGCCGGTCGCGAGCATGTCGAGGCGCGCCTTGATCGGCATGGTCCACGAGTTGGCAACCCCTGGAAACTGCAACGCCTTGTCCATTTCCGCGATCAGCTTATCCATGGTCATACCGGTTCGCCATTCCGCTTCCGGTTTGAGATTGATCACCGTTTCGAACATCTCCGGCGGGGCCGGATCGGTGGCCGTCTGCGCCCGCCCCGCTTTGCCAAACACCGATGCGACTTCAGGAAAACTCTTGATGATCTTGTCCTGCGTCTGCAACAGTTCCGCCGCCTTGGTGACCGACATGGCGGGCAGCGAAGCGGGCATGTAGAGCAGCGTGCCCTCGTTGAGGGTCGGCATGAATTCGCTGCCCAGGCGCGTTGCCGGATAGAGGGTCAACCCGAGCAGCACCAGCGCTATTGCGATAGTGATTTTTTTCCAGCGCATCACCGCCGCAATGATCGGGCGATAAACCCAGATCAGAAAACGGTTCAGCGGGTTCTTGTGTTCCGGCACGAGCTTGCCGCGTATGAACAGCCCCATCAACACCGGCACCAGCGTGATGGACAGGAACGCAGCACCGGCCATGGAGAAAGTCTTGGTAAACGCCAGCGGCGAGAACAGGCGGCCTTCCTGCGCCTCCAGCGTGAACACCGGCAGGAACGAGACGGTGATGATGAGCAGCGAGAAAAACAGCGCAGGGCCGACTTCTTTGCAGGCGGCGAGGATGGCGGCGGTGCGGATTGCCCCCTCTCCCCCAGCCCCTCCCCCGCGAGGGGGGAGGGGAGCCAATCGCTCCAGGTGTTTGTGCGCGTTCTCGATCATCACGATGGCAGCATCCACCATCGCGCCGATGGCGATGGCAATTCCGCCCAAACTCATGATATTGGAATTCATGCCCAGCGCGCGCATGGCGATGAAGGCGATCAGCACGCCGATGGGCAGCATCACGATGGCCACCAGCGCGCTGCGCACATGCATCAGGAACACGATGCACACCAGTGCGACGATGGCGCTTTCCTCCAGCAGCGTGTGCTTCAGGTTTTCGATGGCGCGGTGAATCAGATCGGAGCGGTCGTACACCGTCTCGATCTTCACGCCCTCCGGCAAGCCGGGGGCGATCTCGGCAATTTTCTCCTTGATGTTATGGATCACATCCAGTGCATTTTCGCCGAAGCGCGCCATGGCGATACCGGACACCACTTCACCTTCGCCGTTCAATTCGGTGAGGCCGCGCCGCTCGTCCGGGCCCAGCTCGACACGCGCGATGTCGCGTATCAGCACCGGCGTACCCTTCTCCGATTTCACCACCAGCTTCTCGATGTCGCCCGCGCCGCGCAGATAGCCCTTGCCGCGCACCATGTACTCGGTCTCGGCCATTTCCACCACGCGCCCGCCCACATCGCGATTGGACTCGCGGATCACCTGCACAACCTTCATCAGGGGGATGCCATAGGCGCGCAGTTTCACCGGATCGACCGTCACCTGATATATCTGCACGAAGCCGCCGACGGAAGCGACTTCCGATACCCCGTGCGCCTTGGTGAGCTGGTAGCGCAGATACCAATCCTGGATGGTGCGCAGCTCTGCCAGCGTCTTGTGTACGCCGATCACCGCGTATTGGTACACCCAGCCGACGCCGGTCGCATCCGGGCCGATTTGCGGCGTGACACCCTTGGGCAGTTTGCCGGAAGCGAAGTTGAGATATTCCAGCACCCGCGAGCGCGCCCAGTAAAGGTCGGTACCATCCTCGAAAATCACATATACGAAGGAAGCGCCGAAGACCGAAAAGCCGCGCACCACCTTGGATTTCGGCACCGAAATCATCGAGGTGGTCAACGGATAAGTGACCTGATCCTCCACCACCTGCGGCGCCTGTCCGGGATATTCGGTAAAGACGATCACCTGCACATCGGACAAATCCGGCAGCGCGTCCAGCGGGGTTTTGACCACCGCGTAAATGCCCGCCAGCGTGATGAACAGCGTGGCGAGGATCACCAGGAAGCGGTTGCGCGCCGACCAGTCGATGATGGTGTTTAACATATCAATGCCCCGCGTGGCCGGAAGGCGCAGCCGCTTTCGCTTGCAGCTTGGTAATCACCCATTCGCCGGGCTTGCGCTCGACGATTTCAAAGGTGATGGCAGTGCCGGGTTGAATGCCTGTCACCAGCGATGGATTTGCCAGCGCGAGATCCATGGTCATTCCCGGCCAGTCCAGCATCTTGATCTGGCTGTGCGTGACGTTGACCGTCCCATCCGCATTGAGGGCATTCAGCGTACCCTCTGCCTGATACCCAACCGCGGTTGGCTTCGGCTGTTCATTAGCTCCTTTCTTATCTGGCGCTCCACCGCCATGCGCGTGCCCGAGCCCGCCGAGTGCGGCCTTGAGGTTGCTCTCGGCATCGATCAGGAAATTGGCTGAAACGACCACGCGCTCTCCTTCGGCAACACCCTCCAGCACTTCCACATAATTGTCGCTGCGGTTGCCCAGGCTGATTTCACGCGGCTCAAAACGCCCTTCCCCCAGTTGCACCAGCACAATCTGGCGCGTGCCGCTGTCAATCACAGCGGAAGTCGGCACGGTCAGCACCTTGCCTTTGCCGGTCACCGGAATTTCCACCTGTGCAAACATGGCGGGCTTGAGCAACCCCTGCGAATTGGCGATTTCCAGCCTCACTGTGACCGTGCGGGTCTCGGGCTTCAAGGTCGGGTAAATGTAGGTAATCGCGCCTTCGAACTCCTTGTCGGGGTAAGCGTTGATCTTCACCCTGGCCTTGGCTCCGGTCTTTACCATGGCGATGTCCTGTTCGAAGACGTCCGCCATCACCCACACCGATGAAAGATCGGCGATCTGATACAGCATTTCACCGGGCATGAAACGCATTCCCTCAAAGGCTTTCTTTTCCAGCACGATGCCGTTCACCGGCGTATGAAAGGCATTAAAGGTCAGGCTGCGCCTGGTCGTCCCGGATTCGGTCAGCTCTTTCACCTGCTGCTCGGAAATATCCCAGTTCTTGAGACGCTGCAGGCTGGCCTCGGCGAGTTTTTGCATGCTCTGTCTGGTATCGCCGTCCGCATCTTTCAATGCCGCGACGCCTTGCATGGCAATCGCGTATTCGCGCTGCGCCGATACCAGCTCCGGGCTATACACATCGAACAGCGCTTGCCCTTTTTTTACCGGCTCCCCGGTAGTCTTCACATGCAGCTTTTCTATCCAGCCTTCAAACTTGGGAGCGATGTTGTGGATATGCCGCTCATTGACTTCCACCTTGCCCACGACGCGTATCGTTTTATCGAGCGCGCGCTTCCCGACATGCTCGGTTTTCACCCCCAGCTTCTGCACCTTTTCGACGCTGATGCTTACCTGTCCCGAGCCTGCCGAAGCGGCCTGTCCCGAGCCTCCTGAGGCAGCGAAGGGCGAAGCGGTGCCGCCCGGCTCATCCCCACCTTCATACACCGGAACATAGTCCATGCCCATCGGATCTTTTTTCGGCGCCGGCGAGGTGTCCGGCAAACCCATCGGATTGCGGTAATACAAAATTTTTCTGACAGGTTCTTTTTTTACTGCAATTTCTGTCTTCTGTCCTCCGCCCTCTGTCTTCTGACTTCCGAACCAATATCCGGCTGTGCCCACGCCCAGCAAAACCAGAACGCCAATAATTATTATGCTGATCTGTTTCATAGGTCTTCCCCCAACAATCGTTCTATCTCGGCCAAACGCATCTGCGCGTCGGTCCGGGCTTTCAGTATTTCCAGTTTGGCATTCAGGATTTGCCGTCCCGCATCCAGCAACGTCGCAAAATCCACCCTGCCGGTCTGATAGCCGGCTAACGCGGATTCAAGGGTGACGTTCGCTTGCGGCAACAAGCCGCTGAAACTCAGCGACTCGGTGTGCTGCGCCGCGTCAAGCCCGGACAGATTTTCGGCCAACGCAGACAGAATACGGTTGGCGGTTGCTTCCTTGCGCGCCTTTGCCGCCGCCAGCATGGCCTCGGATTCCCGCTCCTGCGAACGGCGTGTTTCCTGCTGCAACGGAATATTGAGCTCGACCATCACGCCCCATTCGCGCACCGTATTGCCGGACTGGGTCGGAGAAATACCCAGTGCAAAATCCGGATAACGGTTCTTGTAAACGAGATCGCGATTTTTTTCACTCGCGCGAATCCCTGCTTCGTCGACAAACAAATCCGGGTTGTGCTCACGAATGCGATTTTCCAGCACCGTATAGTTTTCCATGCTGGCTGTTGAGGGGATGCCGCGCAAGCCTTGCGGGGCGGCAAGCGGCGTGTTCGCCGGACGCGACAACAACGCATTCAGCCGCGCCTCGACTTGCCGTTTGGTATTGTCCAGCGAGACCAGTTCGGTTTTCATGACCGTCTGTTCGACTTGCGCGCGCACGGCATCTTGCTGCGCGGCAAGCCCGTTGGCATAACGGACCTGCGCAACTTTTTCCATTTGCACAAACAGATCGAGCAAGTCACGGGTAATTATTTGGCTGCCCGCAACGTAGTAATACTGCGCGTAAGCCGACTTGATTTGCATCGCCAATTCCGCCCAGGTTGCAACGGTTCGCCCCTGAGCCTGGTCTGCGCTGGCCCCGGCTGCTTCCTGCTTCAAATCGCGTTTGCCGAACCACGGCATGCTTTGTGTCAACGTGTAGCGCGTACTGCCGACCTGCGAGGGCAGCAGGCTGGGGCTTTTATCCATGCCGCGATTGGTGATGTCCATCAATTCGGCGCGGAAGACCGGATCGGGCAAGGTTGCCGCGGGCTGAACGCGCTGTACTGCGGCATCGGCCTCGTGGCGCATTGCCGCAAATTCCGGGTTGTGCTCGCGGGCATACTCCAGCAGCCCGGCGAGATCCGAACCCAACTGACGATCCCCCAGCAGGCGATCCTCAACCGCACCGGCAGGCAGCAGCCATAGTCCCAGTAATCCGCAAACCGCCAACCTGGCAACAAGCCGTATCTTCATGACGGGCTCCTTGAATCCGTTTGCAAAACAAATTGCAGGTCAATGCCGCGCAAATACGTTGGCATTGCCATTTACCCCAACCAGCAAGGTGTTATAAGGGACGGGGTGATCGCTTTCCATGCCGGGTGATCCGGGTGGCATGGCAGGTACAGCCAGGCCGATGGCTTTGGGTTTCTTTTCGAGCAATTTCTTGATATCCGCCGCCGGCACATGCCCTTCGACCAGATATTGCCCGACCTTGGCAGTGTGGCATGACCCGAACCGATTGGGCATACCCAGTTTTTTGCGTGCTGCGGGTATATCGTCCACATCGTGCAAAGTTACCGTAAAGCCGTTTTTCTGGAGATGCTCCGCCCAGAGTTTGCAGCAACCGCACTGGGGGCTTTTATACGCATCCACGGCAGGCAACGGCTGTTCCGAGCCTGCCCGGGGCGGCTGCGCCATGCTTGGCCAGGACATGGTTAGCGCAATATATAGCACTAAATTGCACAGCACGGTGTGGTGTTTGGAAAAGCATATTTCGCATGTTTTCATGTTCAAAATTCCTTGGAAAATAATAAATAAGCAGGCGTAATGCAGCTGCCGAACGCTTCGGGGCGAGATTCTGCGCTGACGAATTCAGCGTGATGAAAGAAAAGATAAAGACACTCGTCCCGCGTTAAACGCGAGCGAGAGGCGGAGGATCAAGCAGAGTTAATGCAATGGATTGAAACTGTGTTGAAGAGGGTGCAAACGATTGTGAGGCTGGCTGGGCTTCCGCCACTTTAATTGAAGCGATAGCCATATACCCGCAACATGCCAGATGGCAGATGCCGGAGTTTCCGCAAGCGGAATTCTGTTGGTCTTGGAGGTCGGCGGATTGATCTTGATCCGGAGCAGACTGGGTGTGTTGCGCGGCCATAGCGTGGTGCAACTGATGCTCGTCCTGCTGGACAACGGCAGGGTGACAATCACCGCCCATCGTCTGCATGACAACAGAAACAGCCAGCGCGTTACCACTGAACAGCGGCAACCAAATGGCCAAAAGCACTGCAATAAATTTTCTGAAAGAATGAATCATATTTGCAGAATGGCAAACTTTATCTCTTTTGTCAAACTGAGAGGTGGGCAAGGGTGCGAATAAAAGTGTTGGGAAACTGTCCGTTCGTGGTTAGCTTGTCGAACCATGAACGGCTTAAAACAGCCCTTCGACAAGCTCGGGGCGAACGGTGGATGTGATTTCGTCCAACACTTTTATTTGCACCCGGTGACCAACACTTTATGATTGCAAATGATGCTTCGTTTGTTGGGCACGCTACGCCTTTCGAATCTCATGGCAAACGGATTTTATTAGTTTGTAGGTCGGGCTGCGCCCGACATGGTGGGCAGAGCCCACCACGCACTGCTTTTGTAGGTGCGAATTTATTCGCATGCAACTTGTTGGGCGAATGAATTCGCCCCTATGGTACCGCCTTCCGCTGCCGTCTCGCCTCGAACAGGCAGATACCCGCACTTACCGAGACATTCAGGCTTTCCGCGCTGCCCAGCATCGGAATGCGCACCAGTTCGTCGCAAGTCTCGCGCGTCAGGCGGCGCAGCCCTTCGCCTTCCGCGCCCAACACCCAAGCCATTGCACCGGTGTGTTTGAAGTTGTTCAGGTTCTGTTCCGCATCGCCTTCCGCGCCGACCACCCAGATGTCGCGTTCCTGAAGTTCTCGTAACGTGCGCGCGAGGTTGGTAACGGTGATGTACGGCACGGTTTCCGCCGCGCCGCAGGCGACTTTTTCCACGGTCGCGGTGATGCCGACCGCGCGATCCTTTGGTGCGATCACCGCGTGTACGCCGAACGCATCGGCGCTGCGCAGGCACGCGCCGAGATTATGCGGATCCTGTACGCCGTCCAGCACCAGCAGCAACGGCGGTTCGTCGAGCGTATCCAGCACATCGTCCAGATGCTGCACACGGCGCGCCGCATCGACGCGTGCGGCGACACCCTGATGCCGGGCATTGCCCGCCATGCCGTCGAGGCGTTTGGTATCAACCGTGATGATTCGCACGCCATTCGCTTCCGCCAGTTTGACCAGGTCGCGCATACGCGGGTCGTTGCGTTGCGCTTGCAAATAGATTTCCAGCACGCCGTCCGGGTTCTGGCGGATGCGCGAGGTCACGGCATGAAAGCCGTAAATCAGCCGCAGGTCAGCCATGCCGTTTTTTTCCTTTGGCCGATTTTTTGGCAACCTTTGGCTCTTTCTCAAACTTCCCCTCGCTACGCTTCCCCCCCTTTGAAAAAGGGGGGACAGGGGGGATTTTTTCATCCAGCACAAAATCGATCTTGGTGCTCTCCATGTCCACCTTGACCACCCGTACCTGTACGCGGTCGCCGAGGCGGTAGCGTTGCCCGGTGCGCTCGCCGAGCAACTGGTGTTTGGCGGCGTCGAAGTGGTAGTAGTCCTTGCCGAGTTCGGAGATATGCACCAGCCCTTCGACATACAGATTGTCCAGCGAAACGAACATACCGAAGTTGGTGACCGAGGAAACCGTGCCGGTAAACACGCTGCCGAGATGGTCGCGCATGTAGAAACATTTCAGCCAGGCTTCGACATCGCGCGTGGCATCGTCGGCGCGGCGTTCGGTCATCGAGCAATGTGTGCCCAGTTCGGTCCATTTCTGTGTGGGCTTGTATTTTTTGCCTTGCAGCACCGCCTTGATGGCGCGATGCACCAGCAGGTCAGGGTAGCGGCGGATCGGCGAAGTGAAGTGCGTATAGGCATCGTAGCCCAGGCCGAAGTGCCCGACATTCTCCGGCTCATACTTGGCCTGTTTTAGCGAGCGCAGCATCACGGTTTGCAGCAGGCCCGCATCGGGACGCCCCTTGATACGCTTGAGCAGTTTGGAATAATCGGCGGCCTGCGGATCGTCTTCCCCGGTGAGCTGCAAACCGAACTCTTTCATGAATTCGCGCAATGCCTCCAGCTTCTCCGGTGTCGGCCCCTGATGGATGCGGTACAGCACGGTGTGCTGATGTTCCTGCAGGAAGCCTGCCGCGCAAACGTTGGCCGCCAGCATGCATTCCTCGATCAGTTTGTGCGCATCGTTGCGCACCACCGGCACGATGCGCTCGATCTTGCCCTGATCGGTGAAGATCATCTGCGTCTCGACCGTCTCGAAATCGATCGCGCCGCGCTTTTCGCGCGCTTTTAGCAGCTTCCGGTACAGATCATGGAGATGTTGCAGATGCGGCAGGATGGAGGCCATGACACGGCGTTGCGAAGCATCCGGGGCGGGAATGGCCTCCTCACACCCGCTCCCGCAATCGGCTGGCTTCGCCAGTAACGTGTCGCGGGATGTGGCCGCGTTTTTCTTGGCCAGCTTGCCGTCCGGCTCGGCCAGCATTGCCGCGACCTGCGTGTAGGTCAGGCGTGCCCGCGAATGCATCACCGACGGATAAAAACGGTACTTGCCGATGTCGCCGCTGCTGCTGACATGCATGTCGCACACCATACACAGGCGATCCACCTGCGGGTTCAGCGAGCACAGGCCGTTGGACAATTCTTCCGGCAGCATCGGGATCACGCGGCGCGGGAAATACACCGAGTTGCCGCGCAATATCGCCTCGCGATCCAGCGCGTCGCCGGTCTGCACATAGTGGCTGACGTCGGCAATCGCCACCACCAGCCGGTAGCCGCCTTTTTCCGGTGTGCAGTACACCGCATCGTCGAAATCGCGCGCGGTTTCCCCGTCGATCGTGACCAGCGGCAGGTTGCGGATATCTTCGCGTCCGGCCCAGTCCTTGGCGGAAACTACGGGAGAGATTGCTTTCGCCTGTTTTTCCGCATCCTTGGGGAATTCATGTGGCAGATCATGCTTGCGCAACGCGATCTCGATTTCCATGCCGGGGTCGGCATAGTTGCCCAGCACCTCGACGATGCGCCCGATCGGCTGGGCATGTTTGTCTGGGTGCTTCAGTATTTCCAGCACTACCACTTGGCCGGTTTTGGCTCCTCCGGCCTGACCGGCCGGAACCAGAATATCCTGGGTGATACGGCGGTTTTCCGCCACCACATACTGGATGCCGTGTTCTTCAAACAGGCGGCCAACCACGCGGTTATTGGCGCGCTCCAGCACTTCGACGATTTTGGCTTCCGCGCGACCGCGCCGATCCACACCGCTCTGCCGCACCATCACCACGTCGCCGTGCAGCACCTGGCGCATTTCCTTTTCGCTGAGGAACATGTCGGGGCTGCCGTCTTCGGGGATCAGGAAACCATATCCATCCGGATGTCCCTGCACCTTGCCCTTGACCAGGTCGAGCTTTTCCACCACGCAAATGTCGTGCTTGCGGTTGCGCATAAGTTGCCCGTCGCGCTCCATCGCGCGAAGGCGGCGCTCAAACAGATCTTCTTCATGCGCTTCGATATGCAGCAAATGCAACAACTCTTCGTCGCTTGCCGGGGCGCCTTGCCCGGCCAGTATTTGCAGGATGAATTCGCGGCTCGGCAGCGGATGCTCGTACTGTTCGCGCTCGCGTTCCAGATGCGGGTCTTGCAGGCGCAAGTTATTTTTCTTTTTCATTTATTTTTCTTTTCATTATTTTTCTTTTCATTGACAATACATCCTTTAACAATTAAATTGCGCGCCTTCGGCAAATCTCAGCCCGGATGGCGGAATTGGTAGACGCGCACGGTTCAGGTCCGTGTGCCGCAAGGTGTGGAGGTTCGAGTCCTCTTCCGGGCACCACGAAACATTCTGAATACCGCACCACTGCTCGATATAAAGCTGGTGCGGTTTTTTATATGCCCAAAACTATGCCAAACGGAATCCGTGAGGCTGTAAATTTCCAACACACTGCACATTCTAACTTAAAGCCTAAGCCGGACGAGCCGGAACCAAAAAGGTGGTTTTGCGCTCGAAATTTATAATGCGCTAACCTATTGTTTTTAATTTAAAAACATATAAGTCTTGTCAAGAAATGTAAAGACTTAACCGGTAAGACACTAAATGGTTATCCCGCTAAAAAACAAGGGTGGCGCTTTGCAAGAAATGGGAATTATTCCATTACAATTACGGCACATCCGATGCGGATGAAACCAGAACCAGAAATAATTTTTATCAGGAGATATGGATGGGTAAGCCAGCAAAACACGTATTCGTCTGCACACAATCCCGTCCGCCGGATCATCCGCGCGGCTCATGCGGGGCTAAAGGCAGCGCGGACGTGTTGCAGGAATTCATGCAGCAATTTGAAAAGAGGCAGTTGTGGGGGCGCTATGCGGTAGCCGGTAGCAGTTGCCTCGGCACATGCGGCACCGGCCCCAGCGTGCTGGTTTATCCGGAAGGCGTGATGTACGGCGGCGTAAGCAAGGAAGATGTGACCGCCATCATCGAGGAACATCTGTTGGGCGACAAACCGGTGGAAAGACTGAAAGTGCCTGATGTAATTTGGGGTTGAAGGCAACTGGGGCGTGCGGAAGATTCATAAAGTTTCGGGTGGTCGCGTGGCGCCGCAGTTTCTTGAGGGGTGAGATCAGATGGCCGATAATGCAAAAGCGAATGACCATCTCCAATCGGAGAATGATGTCCTTCGCCGGCAACTGGAAAGCTTGCTGCACGAAGCGCGGCAAAACGAAAACAAGATGCGCCGTTTCGATCAATTCCAGCAACAACTGATCGGCGCCAATTCGCTGCTGGAATTGATCCACCTGTTGCTCGCAGAATACAAGCTGGCGTTCGGGGTGGAGTTTACAGCCCTCGCGCTGGTCGACCGGGAATATGAGGTTACCCGGATCCTTGAAAACGATCCCGGCAATGACGCGGCAAGCGGCGGGCTCACGCTGCTTCAGTCGCCTGACGCGCTTGTGACGCTGTACGGCGAGAAGCGCACCCCATGCCTTGGCGCTTTCGAAGCCCCGCATCACCAGGCTCTCTTCAATGCCCCGTTTGGCGCCATCGCATCGGTTGCCCTCATGCCGCTTACCCGCCATGGCGAACTGATCGGCAGCCTCCATTCGGGCAGCGCGGACCAGGAGCGTTATATTGCCGGTTGCGGGACGGATTTTCTCGAGCGGTTGGCTGACATCATCGCCATTTGCCTGGAAAACACCCTTTCGCAGGAGCGGTTGAAACTGCTTGGCCTGACAGATGCATTGACCGGTGTTCAGAACCGCCGTTACTTCGACCACCGTTGTCTGATTGAGATCGGGCATGCCCGCAGGCACGACTATCCGCTGGCCTGCATGTTTCTCGACATCGATAAATTCAAGCGCATCAACGACACATATGGCCATCAGGCGGGCGATGAAGTGCTGATGAGGGTCGCCAGCTTCATCCAGACTCATTTGAGGGTGGGCGATACGATTGCCCGGTATGGCGGCGAGGAATTTGTTGTACTCCTGCCGCAAACCGATATGCACCATGCCAGCCAGATCGCCGAACGGATTCGCGGCTGCATTGCGGAAGAGAGTCTATGTGCAAATTCCGGGCATTCGATCAACCTCACCATCTCCATCGGGCTATCCATGCTGCCCATCGAAGACCCTGCTGTGGAGAATCACCAGTTGGCGGACCGAATGGTTGCTGCCGCAGACAAGGCGCTCTATCAGGCCAAGCATGGTGGCCGCAACCGGGTGATATGCGGGCAGCCTGCCGATTGAGACAGCGCGGTGAATTGCACCCGCAATATTCAATCTCTTCGGAAATTGGATTACAGACCGATCAGCCCGGTTCCCGATATTGATCTTCCAGCAGCTTGGCTTGCGCCGCAGCCAAGCGGGCAATGGGCACGCGCGGGCCGGAACAGGAGATGTAATTGAGTCCGATGTGATGGCAGAAATGGATAGAGCCGGGGTGTCCGCCGTGTTCGCCGCAGATGCCGATTTTCAAGTCCGGGTTGGTTGTGCGGCCTTTCGCCACCGCCATTTTCATCAGTTGCCCCACGCCCTTGATGTCCAGTACTTCGAAAGGGTTATCTTCCAGAATGCCGGACTCTGTGTATGAGGGGAGGAATTTATTTTCCGCATCCTCGCGGCTGAAGGAGAAAGTGGCCTGGGTCAGGTCGTTGGTGCCGAAGGAGAAAAATTCGGCGATTTCCGCCATTCGCCCGGAGCGTATGCAGGCTCGCACCACTTCCAGCATCGAGCCGAACTTGAATTGCACGTCGATGCCATGGGTCGCCTTCACCTCCTGGTGGATGCGCTGGACATAGCTGTGGATGCGCTTGAGTTCTTCCACGGTCGCCACTTGCGGTACCATGATTTCGGGGTAAATCTCGACACCGTCCTTGGCGCACAGGGCGGCTGCCTCCAGGATCGCGCGGATCTGCATCGAATAAATTTCAGGATAGGTGATGCCCAAGCGCACGCCGCGATGTCCCAGCATCGGGTTGACTTCGGCGAGGGCGCGCACCTTCTTCAGGATTTTTTCCTTTTTGTGGATCACGTTGTCTTCGAGGTGAGATTCCTTGAAGGTGCCCAAACCGCCCATCAATTTCGTCAGGCCGTCGGCATATTGCTGGTAAAGCTTGGGGTTGAGCAGCTTGATGGTGTCCGGCAACTCTTCCAGTCCCTTGATGGTGTCGCTCAAGTGGTGCAGGTGGGCGATTTCCAGTTCGAGTTGCGCGGCCGTGGGCAGGAATTCGTGCATCGGCGGGTCGAGCAGGCGCACGGTTACGGGCAGCCCCTTCATCGCTTTGAAAATACCCTTGAAGTCGGCACGCTGGATCGGCAACAGGCGATCCAGTGCGGATTGGCGGGCTTCCTGCGTTTCTGCCAGGATCATTTCCTGCACGATAGGCAACCTGTCGGTGCTGTTGAACATGCGCTCGGTGCGGCACAGGCCGATACCCATCGCGCCAAATTCCCTTGCGCGCAACGCATCGTCGGGTGTGTCGGCGTTCGCCATCACTTTCAGCTTGGCCTCTTCATCCGCCCAAGCCAGCAGCGTGGCCATTTCCTCGGAAAATTCCGCCTCTACCGTCGGCACTTCACCGGCATAAACATGCCCGGTACCCCCGTCGATGGTGATGATATCGCCTTCCTGCAGCGTGGTATCGCCGATCCGCGCGTTGCGCAGTTGGTCGTTAATCACGATCTGGTCACAACCCGAAACACAGGGTTTGCCCATGCCGCGCGCGACCACGGCGGCGTGGGATGTCTTGCCGCCCCGGCTGGTCAGGATGCCCTGCGCCTGGAAAAAGCCGTGGATATCTTCCGGCTTGGTTTCCTCGCGCACCAGGATGATCTTTTCGCCGGCGCGACCGCGTGTCTCGGCGGTATCGGCATCGAACACGATCTTTCCGGAGGCCGCGCCGGGCGAGGCGGGGAGTCCCTGTGCCAATGATTTGCCATGAAAATTCGGGGCCAATTGCGGGACCAATAATTGTTCCAGTATCGCCGGTTCGATGCGCAGCAAGGCGCGCTCCCTGGAAATCAGCCCCTCCTTGAACATTTCCACCGACGTGCGCACCATGCCGCGCGCGTTCATTTTTCCGTTGCGCGTCTGCAAACAATACAGGGTGCCTTTCTCGATCGTGAACTCGAAATCCTGCACTTCGTGGTAATGCGATTCCAGCCGGTTGTGCAGCGTCATCAACTGGCGGTATATCTCGGGCATTTCCTTTTCCATCTCGGCGATGGCTTTGGGCGTGCGGATACCCGCCACCACGTCCTCGCCCTGCGCATTGACCAGATATTCGCCGTAGATCACGTTCTCGCCGGTACCGGGGTTGCGCGTGAAACCCACACCCGTACCGGAATCGTTGCCCATGTTGCCGAACACCATGGTGCAGATATTGACCGCCGTGCCGTTTGCCTGATCCTTGGTGATCCTGAACTGCTTGCGGTAATCCACCGCGCGCTTGCCCATCCACGAACCGAACACCGCGCCGATGGCAATTTCCAGTTGCTCGTACGGATCCTGAGGGAATGGTTTGCCGGTATGGCGCTGGACGATGGCGAGGAATTCGCCCGACAACTCCTTGAGGTGATCGACGTTCAAATCCAGATCCGACGGTGCGCCGTACTTGCGCTTGATCGCCGCCATGCATTCGTCGAAATGCTCGTCGCTGATATTGAGCGCGATCTTGCCGAACAACTGGATGAAGCGGCGATAGGCATCATAGGCGAAACGTGCGTTGCCGGTTTGTTTTATCAGCCCCTTGAGCGAAGTTTCGTTGAGGCCGAGGTTGAGGATGGTGTCCATCATGCCGGGCATGGACATGGACGAACCGGAACGCACCGAAATGAGCAGGGGGTTCGTGCCGCTGCCGAAACCCTTGCCGGTCTTTTTTTCCAGCGCCTGCATGTGTTCCTTGACGGAGTCCATCAAGCCGTCCGGCAATTTATTTTTTTCCAGATAGGCGATGCACGCCTCGGTGGTGATGGTGAAACCGGGGGGGACATTCAAACCGATCTGCGTCATCTCGCACAGGTTCGCGCCCTTGCCGCCCAGCAGCATCTTGTTCTTGCCGTCGCCTTGTTCGAATGTGTAAATGTATTTTTTGCCGCTCGTCATGACATTCCTTAATTAAAAAAATCAGATTTCATCTTTATACCAAAAACCGGACATTCAATTCGTCATACGCTAAAGATGTGGCACTTAGTCTTACTGTGTCACAAAGCGATCAAGGGATGCAGTGCAAGGCAAAATCGGGCGAAAAAGCGGAGTTTACATGTAGTAAATGAGCATTTTGAGCCTGATTTTAACGCCGCAATGCGCTCTTCAGCGCTTTGTGACACA
>JACREB010000078.1 GCA_016218475.1 Nitrosomonadales bacterium
GGTGAGCGACGCGGCAGAATCCGCGTATGCGCCACAAGCGAGCAATGAGCGGGAAATAAAAGTTACGGCCACATTGCAAAAAATTCCGAACGAAGCAAAAACATGGGATTTTGAGGTTGTTCTGGAAACGCATACCAAGGCCTTGAATGATGACTTGGCCAAATCTTCCGTGCTGGTTGCAGATGGGAAGCAATACCTGCCCTTGGGCTGGGATGGCGCGCCGCCGGGAGGCCACCACCGCAAGGGTGTATTGCGCTTCAAGGCGATTGCTCCACAACCGGCGTCAGTGGAGTTGCAGATACGCCTGGCAGTAGACCAATCTCCAAGAAACTTCAAATGGCTATTGAAGTGAGACGCCGAGGTTACGCGGCATGTTTGTCTACCACCCGAAAGGAGCATGAAATGGCAACTGATCCCGTGTGCGGAATGACGGTGAAACCGGAATCTTTGCACCGCTGCGAATATCACGGCGTTGAGTATCGTTTCTGCAGCGCCAAGTGCCTGGCCAGGTTTCAGGCATCTCCTGCGGATTACCTGAACAAACTTTCCTCGCCTGAACAGCCCCAAGCAGCGCCCTCCCCGACCCGAGGCGGGCATGTTTATACCTGCCCGATGCATCCCGAAGTAGTGCGCAGCGAACCGGGCGATTGCCCGATCTGCGGTATGGCGCTGGAGCCGCGCAACGCCCCGGCGGAAGACAATGCCGAATTGCGCGACATGACGCGGCGCTTCTGGGCGAGCGCGGCGCTGGCCTTGCCGGTGTTCGTGATGGCGACAGTGTCCGACCTGCTGCCGCAAGCGATGCCCGAATCTGTTTCGATGACGGCGCTGCAATGGCTGGAATTCGCGCTGGCCACCCCGGCCGTGCTGTGGGGCGGCTGGCCGATCTTTCAGCGCGGCTGGGCGTCGGTGGTCAACCGCCACCTCAACATGTTTACCCTGATCGCGCTCGGCGTCGGCGTGGCGTGGACATACAGCGTGGTGGCGATGCTGCTGCCGGGCATTTTCCCGCCCCCTATACAAACTATGGAGGGGCGCAGCATGATGGGGGCGGTGCCGGTGTACTTCGAGGCTGCGGCGGTCATCATGGCGCTGGTGCTGCTCGGTCAGGTGATGGAATTAAAAGCGCGCAGCCAGACCAGCGCCGCGATCAAGCTGCTGCTCGGCCTCGCACCGAAGACCGCACGCATCGTGCGCTCCCCTCTCCCCCTGCCCTCTCCTCAATCCTCTCCCGCAAGCGGGAGAGGAGGCGAACGAGAAAAGCAATTTTCAACCTCTGAATCGCTACGCGAATTTCTTCTTAACAGCAGCGAGGAAGACATTCCGCTGGAACAGGTGCAGCCGGGCGACGTGCTGCGCGTGCGCCCCGGCGAGAAGGTGCCGGTGGACGGCGTGGTGCTCGAAGGCACGAGCGCGCTGGACGAATCCATGGTCACCGGCGAATCCATCCCGGTGGAAAAAACCGCGGGCGCGCGGCTGATCGGCGCGACGGTGAACGGCACCGGCAGTTTATTGATGCGCGCCGAGCGCGTCGGCGCCGACACCCTGCTCGCGCAGATCGTACACATGGTCAGCGAGGCGCAGCGTTCGCGCGCGCCGATCCAGCGCCTGGCCGATGTCACGGCGGGTTATTTCGTCCCGGCGGTAGTGGGGGTTGCGCTCGCCACGCTGGCGGTATGGGGCATATGGGGGCCGGAGCCGCGCCTGGCGCATGCCGTGGTCAACGCGGTGGCGGTGCTGATTATCGCCTGCCCGTGCGCGCTGGGGCTGGCCACGCCGATGTCGATCATGGTCGGCACCGGGCGCGGCGCGCTGGGTGGCGTACTGATAAAAAATGCCGAAGCGCTGGAAACCATGGAGAAGGTCAACACGCTGGTGGTGGACAAGACCGGAACGCTGACCGAGGGCAAGCCGAAGCTGACCTCGGTCGTTCCGCTTGCCGGATTCGACGAAGGCGAGGTGCTGCGGCTGGGCGCCAGCCTGGAGCGCGCCAGCGAACACCCGTTGGCGGCGGCGATCATGAATGGAGCGCAGGAAAAATCCCTGGCGCTTGCGGCAGTCGGCGATTTCCGTTCATACACCGGCAAGGGTGTGGCGGGAACAATCGAGGGCCGCGCGGTCGCGCTGGGCAACCTCAAGCTGTTCGAAGAATTGCGCATCGATGCAGGAGAATTGCCGGCACGCGCCGAGGCGCTGCGCGGCGACGGCCAGACGGTGATGCTGCTGGCGATAGACGGCAGGGCGGCAGGGCTGATCGGCGTGGCCGATCCGGTCAAGGCCTCCACACCTGATGCGATCCGCGCACTGCACGAGGAAGGCGTGCAGGTCATCATGCTCACCGGCGACAACCTCATCACGGCGCAAGCGGTGGCAAGCAAATTGGGCATCGACCGTATCGAGGCGGAAGTGCTGCCCGAGCAGAAGGCTTCCATCGTCAAGCAACTGCAAGCGCAGGGTCGCTTCGTGGCGATGGCGGGCGACGGCATCAACGATGCACCGGCATTGGCGCAGGCGCAAGTGGGCATCGCCATGGGCACCGGCACCGACGTGGCGATGGAAAGCGCTGGCGTCACGCTGGTCAAGGGCGACCTGAACGGCATCGTGCGCGCCGTGCGCCTCTCCCGCGCGACCATGAAAAATATCCGCCAGAACCTGTTCTTCGCCTTCATCTACAACGTGCTCGGCATCCCCGTTGCGGCGGGCGTGCTGTACCCGGTCTTCGGTTTGCTGCTCTCGCCCATCATCGCGGCCGCCGCGATGAGCTTCAGTTCGGTATCGGTAATTACCAATGCGCTTCGATTGCGCCGCGTGAAACTTTAGGCCATTGCGTGACATGGAAAGGAGGAAGAAATGTGGGGACATATGGGTGACTACGGTTGGGGCTGGGGCGGCATGGGGTTGGGTATGCTGTTGTTCTGGGGGCTGCTGATTGCCGGTATCGTGATGCTGGTGAAATGCTTCTGGGATTCCTGTGCCTGCGGGAAGCGAGAGCGGGGAAAATCCGCGCTCGACCTTCTCAAGGAACGCTATGCGCGCGGCGAAATCGAGCGCGAGGAATTCGAGCAAAAGAAGCGCGACCTGGGAGAGTGATTCGGGTTGCGCACGTACCGAACGAATTATGTGCATCGCACGGAAGAGGAGGATGGCATGTCAGATCAACACGAAACACAGCACCTTTCCAAGGCACGCTGGGTGCTTTATGGTTTTCTGGCAGTTGCCGGGTTTTTCCTGTTCACGGAACATCGCGCCCATGTGCTTGGAGTCTTGCCTTATTTGTTCCTGCTGGCCTGCCCGCTGATGCATCTGTTCATGCATCACGGCCATGGAGACGATGGCCGGCATACGCATCATCATGACTCGTCTGAAGGAGAATCAAAATGAGTACGGACGCTCCCGATTATGGCCTTTGGTCGCTGGTTATCATCAACTCTGCGGTGTTCATCATTTTCGCGTTCAGTTTCACCAAACCGAAATCGCCGCGCGACTGGCGCTCGTTCGGCGCGTTCGCGGCTTTCATCGTCGCGCTGTTCACGGAAATGTATGGCTTCCCGCTGACGATTTATTTATTGTCCGGCTGGCTGGGCAGCCACTATCCCGGCGTTGATTTCATGTCGCACGATGCGGGCCACTTACTGGAAGTGTTGTTCGGCTGGCGCGCCAACCCGCATTTCGGACCGTTCCATTTGTTGAGCACCGTATTCATTTTCGGCGGTTTCATTTTGCTTTCTGCCGCATGGAAAGCGCTCTACGAGGCGCAACGCATGCATGGCCTGGCAACCACGGGGCCTTACGCCAAAGTCCGCCATCCCCAATACGATGCTTTCGTGCTCATCATGTTCGGCTTCCTGTTGCAGTGGCCGACCATTTTGACGCTGCTGATGTTTCCGGTATTGGTATGGATGTACGTGCGGCTTGCACGCACTGAGGAGCGTGATGCCGAGGCAGAGTTCGGCGAACGCTGGCGCGAGTATGCTGCCCATACGCCAGGATTTATACCGCAGCGCGCCCAGGGTGTTTCATGAGTAAGGGAATTATTCTCGAATCAACCATCACATGCCCGGAGTGCGGGCATAAACAAACTGAAACCATGCCAACGGACACTTGTCAGTGGTTCTACGAATGCAAAGCATGTGGTGTTTTGCTCAAGCCAAAGAAAGGGGATTGTTGCGTTTTCTGTTCTTATGGCACAACTCCTTGTCCACCCATTCAGTTGAATTACATTAAGAGCCTATTTCAGTAGGTTTCATACCCCGCGTTGGGGCTGGGCGCGGATGGATGCAAGGCGCAACGCGCAGCCAATGGTCGTTCCATTGGCAAACGGCGCGGGGCATGAAACCTACTGAAATAGGCTCTAGAGGAGGGATATCATGAATGAAACAGTCAAAGACTACGTTTGCCAAATGCAAGTCCCATCTACCTCATTTCCCACAGAATACGCGGGTGGCCATTACGCATTTTGCTCGGAACAATGCAAGGAGCGGTTTCTGGCGAACCCGCGTTTATACATTGGGTTCCCCGGACGCAAAGCACCCGCGCAGGAGGGGAAGCAAGTCATCAAGCGCCGCCGCCTTTTGCTATCCACGCCGCTTGATGCGACACAGGCCAAGCAAGTAAAAAATTCATTGCTTGAGATGATGGGAATACAAGAGGTTTGCATCGAGGGGGACAAAATCGAAATCCGGTATGACCTCATACAAGTGACTGCTGAACAGATTGCGGACAAGTTGACATTGATAGGAGCCGATCTCGGAAGCGGATGGATGAATTGCCTCAGATTGGCGTTTATCAATAACATGGAAGAAATCGAAATCAACAGTCTTGAAGTTGAAAAGAAAAAGAAGTGTTGCCACTAATCTTACTGTGTCACAAAGCGATCAAGGGATGCAGTGCAAGGCAAAATCGGGCGAAGTGGGTCAAGCAGGGATGGACGGTTTGCCGTTGCCGCCCAACTCGCAAAAAGCGGAGTTTACATGTAGTAAATGAGCATTTTGAGCCTGATTTTAACGCCGCAATGCGCCCTTCAGCGCTTTGTGACACAGTAAGACTAATAGCCTTAAGAGGCGGCTAGTGTCGCGTCACGTATAAAATGACGGATGCAATGTTTCACTATACCAAAACCGAAAACCGCCCCATCCCCACCCCAACCCTCCCCTCCCCTTGAAGGGGAGGGAGCCAAGGTCCTCCCCCTACAAGGGGGAGGTTAGGAGGGGGATGGGGGTGAATGGCGCCACGCGTACGGCAAATCATGCGTGACGCGACACTAGACTGGATATGCGAGACAGTGTTTTTAACGTGACAAAAAGGAGAATGTAGTGAAAAAGCAGTGTTTCACAAAGTCATTAACCTCCAGCAGCTTGCAGGTACAATTACTCTGGTTGCACAACCAGTTACCAGACTAATGGAGTCAGCCACCGTGGAACAGGTCACGCCGTCCATGCAACCCGCGAGCGAGCCGATCGGCATGATCGAGGAGGTGCATGGGCCGGTGATGGATGTGGTCTGCGACCGGTTGCCGCCGCTGCACCAGGCGCTGTTCTGTGCGCTCGACCACGAACACTACACCTTCGAGGTTTACCGGCATCTCGACGAGCGCCATGTGCGCGCGATTGCCCTGCACCCCACCGCCGGCCTCAAGCGCGGCCTGCCGGTATTCGACAGCGGCGGGCCGCTGCGCATCCCGGTTACGCCGGATTGTTTAGGCCGCTTGCTCGACGTGTTCGGCGCGCCGCTGGATGGCGGGCCGCCGCTGGTCGCCGGGGAAATGCGCAACATCATCGTGCGCCCGGCACCGCTGGCGGAAACCGTTCCCGCCGAGGGCATCCTCGAATCCGGCATCAAGGTGATCGACCTGCTGTGCCCGTTCGTCAAGGGTGACAAGACCGGGTTGTTCGGCGGTGCCGGAGTGGGCAAGACGGTGCTGATCATGGAATTCATGCACGCCATCGTCAGTCTGCACCAGGGCGTGTCGGTGTTCGCCGGTGTCGGCGAGCGCATCCGCGAGGGGCACGAACTATGGCACGAAATGCAGGATGCCGGGGTGATGCCGCGCACGCTGATGGTGTTCGGCCAAATGGACGAATCGCCCGGCGTACGTTTTCGCGTCGGCTTGTCGGCGGTGGCTTATGCCGAATATCTGCGCGATACGTTGGGCAAGACGGTGCTGCTGTTGATGGACAACGTATTTCGCTTCGTGCAGGCGGGCAGCGAGATCTCCGGCCTGCTCGGGCGCATGCCGGCCACGGTCGGTTATCAGCCGACGCTGATGAGCGAAGTGGCGGAATTGCAGGAGCGCATCATTTCCACGCGCAGCGGCGACATCACCGCGGTGCAGGCAGTGTATGTGCCGGCGGACGACATGACCGACCCGGCGGTGAGCACCATCCTGTCGCATCTCGACACCATGGTGATCCTGTCGCGCAGCCAGGCGGCAAAGGGGCTTTATCCGGCGGTCGATCCGTTGCTGTCGTCGAGCAAGATGATGGATCGCAGCTTCCTCGGCGATCGCCATTACAACGTTGCCAAGGAGGTGCGCGAGCATCTGGCGCGCTACAAGGAACTGGAGGACATCATCGCGATGCTCGGACTGGAAGTCTTGTCGGAAAAAGACCAGCGCATCGTGCTGCGTGCGCGCAGGTTGCAACGCTATCTGACCCAGCCGTTTTATGTGGTAGCGGCGCATACCGGCATCAAAGGCGTGTCGGTGCCGCTGGAGCAGACACTGACCGATTGCGAGGCCTTCCTGCGCGGCGACTACGATGCTTTTACCGAGGAACAGTGCTACATGCGCGGTGCGATGACTGACTCCGGGCAGGAGGCGGCATGAGGACTTTTAGGATGCATGTGCAGAGCGCAACGCAGTACGAGCACATCGAGGGCGTGACCAATTTTGTCGGCGAGGACGAGTCCGGCAGTTTCGGCATCCGCGCCCGCCACGAACGCATGACGACCGCGCTGACATACGGCCTGGCGCGCTATCAGTTGCGGGACGGCAGTTGGCGTTATCTTGCCTTCCCGCGCGGTATCCTTTATTTTGTGGATAACGCGCTTTACATCAGCACGCGGCGCTTTCTGCACGATGCGGATTATCAGCGCATCAGCACCGGGTTGCTGGAACAATTGCTCAAGGAAGAGGAAGAGCTGCGGGTAATCAAGGAAAGCCTGCATCGCCTGGAGCAGGAGATGTTCCGGCGTTTGTGGCAGATGGGACGACACGGAGTTGCAACGTGAACGACGAACAGTTGCGCAGGTCGGTGGAGAAACAGGTGAAACGCATGCAGCGTGCGGAACAGGAACGCCCCACGCTGCTGGCGCAGTCGGTATTCATGGGCACACTGGCGCTGCTGTTCGTGCTGCCGGTGATATTAGGCGCATATCTCGGCAACTGGCTGGACAACTTGGCACAGGGCTATTCGATACACTGGACGATGGGGCTGATCTTTATCGGATTAGTCGTTGGCGCGGTGAATGTCTATATGTACGTCCGGGAACACGACTGATGGAAGCGGCAACCATCTGGTTTCACATCGGGCCATTTGCGGTTACTTCCATCGTGGTGACGACTTGGGGCATTATGCTGGCGTTGGGCGTGTTCTGCTGGCTTGCCACACGCAACCTCGCACTTGACCCTGGGCCGTTGCAGGCGATGCTGGAAGGAATGGTGTCCGCGATGGAGGAAAGTATCTGTGCTGTGTTGCCGGATCGTGCGCAACAACTGCTGCCGTTCATCGGCACGTTATGGATCTACATCGTATTCGCGAATCTGGTGGGGGTAATTCCGCGCCTGCATGCCCCCACGGGCAATCTGTCGGTGACAGCGGGTCTCGCGCTGCTGGTGTTTCTGTCGGTGCACTGGTACGGTGTGCGCAACGAGGGACTGCGCCGTTACCTGAAGCATTACCTCAGCCCCAGTCCCATCCTGCTGCCGTTTCACTTGCTCAGCGAAGTGACGCGCACCGTTGCGTTGGCCGTGCGTTTGTTCGGCAATATCATGAGTCTGGAGATGGCGGCAATGTTGATCCTGCTGGTGGCCGGCCTGCTGGCGCCGGTGCCGCTGCTGATGCTGCACATTGTCGAGTCTTTGGTACAGGCTTATATTTTCGGTATGCTGGCGCTGATCTACGTAGCGGGCGCCATGCAGTCGCAACAGAATCTTGAACGAGACGAGAAAGGAAACGAGCAATGAATGATATGACATGGTTTACGATACTTTCCACGATGGGTGCGGCGCTGGCCATTGCGCTGGGCGTAATGTTTCCGGCCCTGGCGATGGGGAAGGCGATCAGCCAGGCGCTGGACGCGCTGGCGCGCCAGCCGGAGGCGGAAAAATCCATCATGCGCACCCTGTTCATCGGCCTTGCGATGATCGAGTCGCTGGCGATTTATGTGCTGGTGATCGTGCTGATCATCCTGTTCCGCAATCCCTTGCTGCAATACCTCATCAAGTAAGCTGCGGGCGAATATCGTGGATTTCGACTGGCCGACATTTTTTCTCGAAATAATCAACTTCCTGATCCTGGTCTGGATCCTGAAGCGGTTTTTATACCGCCCCATCCTCGGGGTTGTCGCCAGGCGCCGTGCCGGCATCGAAAAGGCGATGGCCGATGCCAGGCGCATCGAAGCCGAGGCGCGCGAACTCAGGCAACAGAACGAGCGCTGCTTGGCGCAATGGGGGGAAGAAAAGGAAGCGGCTCAGACACGTTTGCGCGAGGAGTTGGCGGCAGAACGCGAGCGTTTGATGGCCGGACTGGAAATTTCCGTCGCCGAAGAACGCGAACGTCGCCGTGTGCTGGACGAACGGCAACAGGTTGAGTTCAAGCGTGCCATCGAGGAACAGGGTATCGCCCAGGGTGCGGCATTTTCCGCCAGGTTGCTCAGCCGTCTGGCCACGCCGGAACTGGAAGCGCGCTTGTATGCGCTGTTGCTGGAAGATTTGCACAGTTTGCGCGCAGAGGATAAGCGCGCCGTGGCGGATGCCGCCGCCGCGCCCGGATTGCAGCTCAAGGTGCAGAGCGCGTTTGCGCTCGATGAAGGCAGACGGGCCGAACTCGTGCGCGTGCTGGCGGAAGTGACAGGCAAGGCGCTGCCAGTCGAATACCGCAAAAATCCGGAGCTGCTGGCGGGATTTCAGGTGAGCATCGGGCCGTGGGTTCTGCACGCCAATCTGCGCGACGAATTGAAATTTTTCAGCGGTGCGCTGCGCCATGCCGGATAAAGGCTTGCAGGCAGATGATTCTCCGCTCGCCGCACAGGCGCAGTGGCTGGAGCGCTATCGCTATGGCCTGCGCTTGTCGGAGCAAGGCACCGTGGCGTCGGTCGGCGACGGCATAGCTTGGATCAGCGGCCTGCCCTCGGCGCGCATGGACGAAATCGTGCAAATGGAAGATGGCAGCAGTGCGCTGGTATTCCACCTTGCGCGCAACCAGATAGGGGCGATTTTGTTGCGCCAGACCGAGCGGCTGACCGCGGGCACACCGGCCTTTCTGACCGGCAGGCGGCTGGGCATCGGGGTTGGCGACGGTTTGCTGGGAAGAGTGATCGACCCGCTCGGCGCGCCGCTCGACGATGGCGGGTCGCTTGATCCCGGCGTGCGCCGCTTGCTCGACATGCGTTCGCCGCCGATCATCGCGCGCGATTTCGTGGCGCAGCCGATGTACACCGGCTGCAAAATCGTCGATACGCTGATTCCCGTCGGCAAAGGCCAGCGGCAACTGATCATCGGCGACAACGGAACCGGCAAGAGTGCGCTCGCCATCGATGCGGTGATCAACCAGCGCGGCAAAAATGTTTATTGCGTTTACGTGCTGATCGGCCAGAAACGCTCCGCCGTGGTGAATACCATTGAAACCCTGCGGCGTTCCGGCGCGCTGGACTACACCACGCTGGTGGTGGCGGAAGCCACCGCCATGCCCGGCCTGAAATATCTCGCGCCATTCGCCGGCTGCGCCGTGGCCGATGCGTGGAGTTGGCAAGGGCGGGACACGCTGGTGATCTACGATGACCTCACCACTCACGCGCGCAGTTACCGCGAGCTTTCCCTGCTGCTGCGCCGCCCGCCGGGGCGCGAGGCTTATCCCGGAGACATTTTTTATTTGCACGCACGCCTGCTGGAGCGCTCCACCCGCCTGTCGGCAAAGCATGGCGGCGGCAGCATGACCGCGCTGCCGATCATCGAAACCGAACAAGGCGAAATTGCGTCATACATTCCCACCAACCTGATTTCGATCACCGACGGCCAGATTTACCTGGATCACGATTTATTCGCGCGCGGCTTTTTGCCGGCGATCGATGTCACACGCTCGGTGTCGCGCATCGGCGGCAACGCGCAGCACCCCAACATCAAAAAAGAAGCGGGGCGGATGAAGCTGGACTACTTGCAGTTTCTCGAACTGGAAGTATTCACCCGCTTCGGCTCAAAGCTGGAAGCCAGCATGGAAGCGCGTATCCGGCGCGGCCAGTTGCTGCGCGAAATGCTCAAGCAGGACTTGCTCGCGCCGCTGTCCATCGAGTTTCAAATGGCGTGGATGGTGGCTTACAACGAAGGGCTGTTCGACAACGTCGATCTGAAGCAGGTGAAGCGGCACCTGGCATTGCTGCAACGGCAGGTTGAAAATGCCAGGGTAAGCATAGACGAGGCGCGCGACCAGTGGAAAAGCCTGGTGCATGCGTGGCTGAGCGAGGCTGAAGCTTAGATGAGCAAGCGGCGTGAAGTGCAGAACCGCCTGTCCATGCTGGATGAAATCGACGGCATCATGGTCGCGATGAAAAATCTGGCCTTGCTCGAAGCGCGCAAGCTGGAGACTTTTCTTGCCACGCAACGCCGCGCCGTAAGCGGCATCGAAGCGGCGGCGCAGGATTTCCTGAATTTTTACCCGCAAGCGGCTGCGCATACCGGCGACATGCGGCAACTGCTGCTGGTGATCGGCTCCGAGCGCGGTTTCTGCGGCGACTTCAATGAAACGCTGCTGGAGCCGATTGCTCTTGCCATGCGGCGGGAGGGCACGCTGCTGGTCGCAGTGGGGCGCAGGTTGGCGGCCAAACTGCAAGACGATAAACGCATTGCCGCTTTTGATGAAACCACTAGCCATTCGACTGATAAAACAACTAGCCATTCCACTAGGTCGGCAAACAACACCGACCAAGTGGCTGGTTATAGGCTGCCAAAAAGCGTCAGCCGAGTCGCCGGTTATATTGAAGGCCCCAGCGTGGCCGAGGAGGTGCAGGCGACGCTGGTGCGGCTGGCCAAGGTGCTTGGCGGGTTGCAGCAGCGCCCGGAAGCGGCATGGCGCCTGAGTGCGCTATACCACGACGACGAAAGCGGCGAGCCGCGAATTCGCCAACTGCTGCCGCTCGCTGCACCGACCGGAAAACCTGCCTATCCCCGTGCGCCTTTGCTCAACCTGGAGCCGGCGCAGTTCCTGTCGCAGCTTACCGACCAGTATTTTTACGCCGCGCTGCACGAAGTATTTTACGCTTCGCTGATGGCGGAAAACCGTAAGCGGCTGGAGCACATGGACAGCGCCATCCGCCGTCTGGAAAAGGACGAGGCCAAACTACGGCTGCGCTACAACGCGCTGCGCCAGGAAGAAATCATCGAGGAAATCGAGATCATCATGTTGAGCGCGGAAGCGCTGTCAGATTGATTCGCGGAGCGTGCAACGGAGGAAATGCCATGACTACTGATCCGGTTTGTAAAACGCAAGTCAACCCGGAAGCGCGCACTCCCGGTATTGAGGGAGTGTCATGAACGTAGAGTCAGATGTTTTAGAACGGGCGGATGCGGCCTTCGCCGAGGCGGTGGCCGGGGCTTTGGACATTCGCGAGCATGAAACGGGGATGCATTCCAAACGCGTGGCCTGCCACACCTTGGTGCTGGCGCGCCGCTTTACCGCGGATGCAGATCAACTGCGCCAGATTTACTGGGGTGCCTTGCTGCACGACATAGGCAAGATCGGGATACCGGATGCAATTTTGTTGAAACAGGGAGCGCTCAATGAAGATGAATGGCAGGAAATGAGGACGCATCCCGAAAAAGGGTACCATATCGTGACGCAAATTCCGGGCATGGAAGACGCCGCCGAAATCGTGCTCAGCCATGAAGAGCGTTTCGATGGAACCGGTTATCCGCGCGGGCTTCGCGGCCAGCAAATCCCGCTCGGTGCGCGCCTGTTCGCGCTGATTGATACGCTGGACGCGATGGCTTCCGACCGCCCTTATCGCAAGGCGCTGCCGTTCGACCGGGCTCGCGCGGAAATTGTCAGCATGAGCGGCACCCAATTTGATCCTGTGGCAGTGCAGGCATTTTTGGCCGAAGAGACTATACTGCGCGAAATGGTGGCGTCGAAATGTATGCAGCCGCACGATTCCGCTATTTCCGGCGAAACGGCACTCCCGATCAACACACTTGAAGGGAATCCACCATGAACACTACCACAGACCCGGTATGCGGAATGAAGGTTGGCAGCGATTCGCGGCATAGTGCGGAGCATCTGGGTGAGCGCCATTACTTTTGCTCGCAGCGCTGCCTGGAAAAGTTTCAGGCGAACCCCGCCCAATACCTCAAACCGGTTGTGGCAACCGCTGTTCGGGCGACCGGAGTTTACACCTGCCCGATGCACCCGGAAGTGCGTCAGGCTACACCCGGTTCGTGCCCCAAATGCGGCATGGCTCTTGAAGAAGCATCGTCGGTCGCAATGGCCGTGGGAATCGCCAGGCCGCTCCAGTTTGGAGCGGGAGCATTCGTGTTATTGCTCGCCATTTATTTTGGTGTGGTAAGTTTGATTTCCGGGATGGATTTCGCGCTCGGGCAATTCGCAACATTCTGGTATTTCATCGTACTCCTCGCGCTGGGCTTCGGCGTTCAGGTCGGACTCTACACCTACCTCAAGAATCTCGTCGGGCAACACGGTGCGTCGGGCA
>JACREB010000081.1 GCA_016218475.1 Nitrosomonadales bacterium
GCGACCTTGGCCCGGAAGACCGGCGAATGATTACGGCGGGATCGTTTGCTCATGTGGTTCTCCATGTTGCCGGGGCGTATCATGCCCCGATTGGGCAGAGAATCCACTTATCGGGTTGTTCAGATTGGTGGGGCCACTTCTTTGTTAGGGTACAACGTTTTCATGGGCACGCGCATCAATCTCAAGTGGAGCGTTCCCGTAACCCACAGTAACGATCTGCTGCAGATAAACCGGAAGAAACTCAGCGATCGATCCATTTTGCTCGTACTGAAACACGTGCCGGAACTCGTGAGCTAGGAGACGACGTGTTTCGTGGCCGCGACAAACGAAAACTGAGTAGCCGAGCGTTAGCCCCGCCATGCCGGGGCCGAGTAAACCTGTTTGGACCGCAGCCGCCTGCAACGAAGGATCTTGTGGCATAGGAAGGCGGTCACAGGATTGGATTCGAATGAGCTCTGTGTTGACTACGCCAACCTTCCGCGCGAGCGTGATTTCGTCAACAGTCAAGACGCGCCCTAAAGTTGCTGCACGCGAGGCTTCTTCCTGTGCCCAAGTGATAGCTTTGGGCAGAAGGAGTGGAAGAGCGGCGCGGAGGTCCATATGCACCCTAACGTAAATTGGACGGCGTTATCGCCGTATAATCCGGCCTACTGCGCCGCATAATCTGGCCCATCAATTTCATACTGTTGATTCTCATTCGGGCATTAAAACTCAATGCCGCGGCGCGAACAAGCGCACATGACGGTATTTGAAAACCGGAATCAAAATCATGCCGGCGACGAAGCCGCCGAGTACGTGCACGGGCGCGGCGGCGGTTATTTCCCTGCCTGTATCAGGCGCTTGAGAATGGCGGCAGCGCAGCCCCGCAGTGCGGGCAGTTTGTCGCGCACGGCCTGCCACACCATCGCGGCTTCAAGCACTTCGTAGCCGTGGGCGATGATGTTGCGGAATGCAATGATCCGCTGATGCTCCGGTATTTCGGCGGCCAGATCGGGGTGCAGGGCGGCGAGCCGTCGCAACGCCTCGCCGATGATTTCGAATTGACGCTCAACCGCCGAGCGCAGCATCCGGTCCGAGCGGTAAACGTCGAGGGTCTTGCCGGCCGTGAACGCCGAGATGGCGTCGGCCGCGTCGAGGATGTCCTGGAGGAGTTTTTCCGCGCTATGCGGCATAGAGCAGACGACGGCTCTGGTTCACATCCTTAATGAAGAACGGGTTGCGCAGGGCGCCGGTGCAGACGAGGTCAACCTTGCGCCCGAACAGCCGCTCCAGTTCTTCGTGCAGGCCGAAATAATCATCGAACGCCCGCCCGGCGGAAGCCGGATCGAACTCAACCAGGAAGTCGATATCGCTGGATTCTGGCCTGAACGCGCCGGTGGCAACGGAGCCGAAGAGTTCCAGTCGCCGGACATGGTAACGCCGGCAGAGATCGTCGAGCGCGGAGCGGTGGGTTTCGATGAGCGGATGCATGGTCATTATCCTAGCACAGGGCTGCGCAATTTCGCGCCGGTCCACGTGACAGGTGGTTAGTCACCGTGACGTGGTGACGCGAACAGGCGCACGTGGCGATGCTTGAACAGCGGAATAAGTACCATGCCGGCGACGAAACCGCCGATATGCGTGCCGGGAGATGATCTTACGCGACGCCCCGTAACACCCGAGGATTTTTTGCGGCGATTGTAAGCAGCGTGCGCGCGGCGCCGGGACCATCGAGTGGTTAGACCGCCTTACGTCGAGGGACAAGTTGTATTTGCTGTTGTGGGTCATCACCATACCCAAACCGTCTGCCCTTCAATTTGGATATGTCAACCACCGCACCAAATGTGGAAAACACATCGTCGAATCGATGAAGGTGCCGCCCCCAGTAGACCATCGCGCACGACATGGGAGCGCCTTTGCCTCCATCTTTCCCATCCACGAGGAATTTCAATCGCGTGTCGTAGAGAAATGCGATTCCGCTTGCGGCGCCCCAAACGAAATGTTTCCAATGAGAGGTATTTGTTGCAACCGGAATGAGCGCCAAGACCTCCGAGTTGTGAAGTTGATGAGCCTCAAAGCACTTTCGGAGCCAATGTTTAATTGTCGTCCCTCGAGACCGGTCGGCTCCGTAGGGTGGATTCACGTATATTGTCGAGCAGTCCCATGACACATGCAGCCCATCGACCTTCGGCAATCTATGTTCAACACGCGCTTTCACGATCGAGTGCTTGTTGGAGCATGGATCAAGCTCAATTGAGCCACCAAAGAAACGCTTGACTGCCTCGACATAGCGTGGAGGCGTGCACCAGTCTTGGCTGTTCGACACGATCTTTCGTCCGGCGGTCATACTCCGTGAACCTTCTTCCAGTTCTTGTTCCCAAGAGTACTGAGCTCCGCACGAAGCTCAGAGATTTGACTCGTTCCGGGAGAAATCACGTTGAACCACCCCTCAATCTCGTCTTCGTGACTCTGAAAGTACTTGAGGAGCGCAGCATCGGCATCATTGTCCATTTGCACTTTGGTGAATCGATTTGGTCCTGACTTCGTCTTGCCATAACTCGCCAGAAATGCATTGCGTGCGGCTGCCAGTTCGGGTGTCGGATGAAGAAGCAACTTGTCGATGAACTGTGACAGCCCCTGATTGGTTAAGAACAGCAGCCAATCGTAGGATTGTGCGAGAACCTTCAACTCTTTATTGTGATTCTCCAGCGTAAACCAGTTCCCGTGGTTGCTTACAACGCCGACCGTAAGGATGAACTTGTTGAGTAGATCAGATTGTGTGGACGCAATGACCTGTTTCATAATCGTCGCAAACGGTCCGGATAGTACGGTGCCGTCGGACTTCTCGATATAGCCCCGAAGGCTCCCGTCTCGTCCACGGACCTTCTGTAATGCGGATACGGCTCTTGCGACGTACGCGCCTTGCTTCGCCTTTTCGATGGTTTGTGGCCCCTTCTTCATTCCCTCTTCTACTCCAACGCGCTTGCA
>JACREB010000082.1 GCA_016218475.1 Nitrosomonadales bacterium
AAGACGTTTGTGTTTGCGTATAGTAGCCATTGCGAAATCATGCCAGTTTTTGCAGAGCTTGCAAACACTGAAAACCGGCTTCCAAAAAGGCTTCCAAGCGAATACATGGCCATTTTTACCCACACTCTTTCACGAAGACCCAAAATTTCTTGCTTACATATCATACATATGCGGCGCTGCGAAATTTTTCCCGCGCCTTGCATTTGGGCGATATCTGAATTTTTAGAGGCTCCCTAAAACAATAATCATGCTCCGCCTCACCGAAGTCAAGCTATCCATCGGCCACCCCGAGGGGGACATCAAGGATGCCATCCTCAGGCGGCTCGGCATTGCTGCCGAAGAGATGATCCGCTACACCGTGTTCCGGCGCGGCGTGGATGCGCGCAAGAAGAGCCACATCCTGTTCACCTATACGCTGGATGTGGAGGTACGCGACGAAGCGGAAGCCCTCGCGCGCCTCGGCAGCGATCCGCATATCAAACCCGCACCGGATATCCGCTACCATTTCGTCGCGCAGGCGCCCCAACATCTTGCCGAACGCCCAGTGGTGATCGGCATGGGGCCAGCCGGCCTGTTCGCCGGGCTGATCCTCGCGCAAATGGGCTTCCGCCCGCTGATTCTGGAGCGCGGCAAGGCGGTGCGCGAGCGCACCAAGGACACTTTCGGGCTGTGGCGGCATGGCGTGCTCAACCCGGAATCCAACGTGCAATTCGGCGAAGGCGGCGCGGGCACGTTCTCCGATGGCAAGCTGCACAGCCAGATCAAAGACCCCCGGCATCTCGGCAGGAAAGTGCTGGAGGAGTTCGTCAAGGCGGGCGCGCCGGAAGAAATTCTCTACGCCAGCAAGCCGCACATCGGCACCTTCCGCCTGGTGGGCATGGTCGAGAAGATGCGCGAGACGATTTTATCGCTGGGCGGCGAGATCCGTTTCGAGAGCCGTGTTGACGACGTCGAAATAGCCGAAACGCCAAATAAGCCCGTTCGCCCTGAGCCTGATGGAACTACTAGCCATCCGACTAGGCTGCCAAAAGACGCCAGCCAAGCCGTTGGTTATGTCGAAGGGCAGCATTTCAACCAATTGATTTGCAGCCCCTCCGTTCATGGTTCGACAAGCTCACACCCACAGGGTGCGAGAACCTCTGCGAGGCCACGAACGGAAGGTTTTGATCGGTATTCTTCTGATCGAAAAGTATGCGGTGTTGTGCTCGCCAGCGGCGAACGAATCGCGACTAACCATCTGGTGCTGGCCGTCGGGCACAGCGCGCGCGACACATTCGAGATGCTGCACAGGCGCGGCATTTATATCGAAGCAAAACCTTTTTCGATCGGTTTCCGCATCGAGCACCCGCAGTCGCTGATCGACCGCGCCCGCTACGGCAAGAACGCGGGCAACCCGCAGCTCGACCCGGCGGATTACAAGCTGGTGCATCACGCCAGCAACGGGCGCTCGGTATACAGCTTCTGCATGTGTCCCGGCGGCACGGTGGTCGCCGCGACCTCGGAAGAAGGGCGAGTGGTCACCAACGGCATGAGCCAATATTCGCGCAACGAGCGCAACGCCAACAGCGGCATCGTGGTGGGCATCACCCCAGAGCAGGATTATCCCGGCGACCCGCTTGCGGGGATCGAATTCCAGCGCCGCTGGGAGTCGCGTGCGTTCGAGCTGGGCGGCGGCAACTATTGTGCGCCCGGCCAACTGGTCGGCGACTTCCTCGCGGGCAGGCCATCGACGAAATTCGGCAAAGTGTTGCCGTCCTACACGCCCGGCGTGCGCCTGACCGATCTGTCCACCGCATTGCCGGATTATGCGATTGCCGCGATCCGCGAGGCGCTGCCCGCGTTCGCGAAACAGATCAGTAGGTTCGATTTGGCGGACGCGGTGCTGACCGGCGTGGAGACGCGCACCTCGTCGCCGATCCGCATCAAGCGCCATGACGACGATTTGCAGAGCATCAACACCCGTGGCCTGTATCCAAGCGGCGAAGGCGCAGGCTATGCGGGCGGCATCCTGTCCGCGGCGGTAGACGGCATCAGGGTTGCCGAAGCGATGGCGCTTAATATGGTAGGCGCGGGATGTGCAAATCTGCTCGCAAATCACCTCGCCACCATCCCGTGATCTGATGAAATATCCGGGCTAACCCGTCGTTTATCTAAAGATTTTTCGACTTTTGCCGATAACTGGACTGACGGCAGTATTCAGATGCCTATTTGCAGAAATTTGCTTTAGTGCCAAGAGCCCCATCCGCAAGGCAGCGGCATAAAGTAAACCCGGGCAAGTGTTTGAAACATTGAGCGGAAGGGGAATATTATGCCTATCCAAAGTATCCATAGCAGTCCGGCCCAGCCTCGGCCTGAACAACCAGCCAGCACCGGCAGGAGCCTGCCTGTCGCCGCTGGCGGATCAGTTACTGGCGAACCGAAAAATGCCGCTGTGCAGCCCACGGTTGCACAGTTGAAAAGTACGGTAGACAATATCAACAAGATACTGAAACAAAGTAACAATGCTCTTGAATTTAACATGGATGCCGACACCAAGAAATTAACGGTTAAATTGGTGGATACGGAAACCGGTGACGTAATTCGCCAATTTCCTTCCGAGGATATGCTGGCAATTTCCCGTTCGATAGACAGGTTTCAGCAGGGTTTGTTGCTGAAACAAAAAGCCTGACAGGATCATGGTTCCGGCTTGATGACGCGGGCAGGTTAACCTATAAATCGAGAGGAAGACAGTGAATGCCACTTCTGTAGTTAAAACTTACGCAAAAATCGGGGTTGAATCCGGTATTAGCGCTGCTGATCCGCATAAACTGATTTCGATGCTTTATCAGGGTGCGTTATTGGCGATTGCCAATGCTAAAAATGGCATTATAAACAATGACATTTCAGCAAAGGGCTCCGCCATTTCCAAGGCTATTTCGATCATTGAAGAGGGTTTGAATGCCAGTCTGGATAAAAGCGTTGGTGGCGAATTGGTGCAAAACCTGTCTTCGCTGTACGAATATATGGCAATCCGCCTGCTGACCGCCAATTTAAAAAACGATATGGGTGCGCTGGATGAAGTGGCCCGGCTGTTGAGCGACTTGAAAGGCGCCTGGGAAAGCATCCGTCAACCAGGTACGGCAACCGCTTCCGCAACGGGTACACAAAAAACTTTGCAGGGCTTGCCGCACTCGGGGAGCGCAGACAAACCATCTGCAAACCCCGGCAATGCAGAATTGGCAACAACGGCGAGGGTACAGTCTTCGGCTAACCCTGCCGCACCCGTTGCAGCCGCGCGGCAAAACGCGGTAACTAAAAAAGTGCATCTGGCATATGGAAGAGGAAAGTGAAATGAGCAGCAGCCAGGTCATCTCGAATTACGAATCGCTATCCATACTGACTCAGCAGATGCGCGAGGCAGTCATGCGGGAGGATTGGGATCAGTTGATTGGCCTCGAACAGCAATGCAGCCGGCATGTTGCCGCCATGAAGCCCGCAGATGCGTCGACGGTGCTGGACGAACCATCGCGGCAGGCCAAGATCCGGCTCATAAAGAAAATTCTCGCGGACGATGCCGATATTCGCAGCCGCACCATGGAGTGGATGGGGCAGTTGCAGCACATCATGCAAAGCAACCGTCAGGAGCAGCGGTTGCAACACAAGTACGGCGGAGTATAGGGAGCATCGCAAGATACGCTCCCGCTGCCCATCCCAAGCCTTAGAGCCTACTGAAATAGGCTCTTACCTGCGTTATTTTGGCGGTGTAACCGGTTTGTAGAGATGGTGGCTTGCTGCGCCCGAAAACCGGGCAATTATCTGAAAAGCCTGATTGAGAACGTGTTTTAAAAGTGTAGCGAGCAGGCCGAAGTGCAAGCCTGTCCTGAGCAAGGTCGAAGGGGCGCACGGAGCGCAGGAACCGGAATATACTTGAGTACATGAGGATTCCGAGCACCGCGCAACGCCGCAATTCGGACGCGCAGTAACTTTTTAAACACGTTCTGAGGAGATTGTCGTACCGCAATGCTGCCCGCCAATGTAATCAGCGCGCTTCAAGTCCTTTCCAACTCGGGGAAACCCCTGATTGCGGCTGCTCAGGATACGCCCGCTCCCATCACCAAGCTTGAACCCGGGCAGCAATTGCAGGGCGCTGTCCAGTCCAAAATAAGCGAAGGTTTATTCAAGGTGCAAGTCGCCGGAGAAATGCTCCAGATGCGCCTGCCCGCCAATATCCGGAGCGGCGATGTCATAAAACTGGAAGTTCTTGCGATACAGCCGCGCATCACTTTCGGCATGGTCGCATCGACCAACCCGCTCTCGACGCCCGAGCAAATCGGATCAACGGCGCGCTTGCTTTCCAATCTTGCGGAACTGCCGATTGAAAGGCCGATTGTCCAGCAACTCGGCAACAAGGCGGTTTGGCCGGCTGCACAACAGGCGCCGGATGCCAAGCAACTGGCAGAAGGGCTGCGCGAAGCGCTCGGCAAAAGCGGCCTGTTCTATGAATCGCATCAGGCGCAGTGGGTTCGCGGGGAACGCAGCACGAGCCAATTGTTGCAGGAGCCGCAGAATCTGCTTACCGGCAAAAGTTTCCCGTTGCCCGCCCTGGGTCAACGCGCCGCTCAAAACACCAACCCCATGCCCGGTTTACCGGAAAACGAACTGCCTGCTTTTGGCGCAGGCTCAGGAGACAGGATTCCCGCAACACAGGACTCTTCAAATAGCCAGGCTATGGCAAAGTCCGCCGGCGATACAGCCATGCCGGTGGCGAAAGAATTGGTGCATCTGGTGCAGCAACAGTTGCATACCCTGGAGCAACACCATCTGGTGTGGATGGGGCAAGTCTGGCCTGGTCAGCAGATGCAATGGGAAATTCAGGGACAGCCGGAGCACCAAGGCAGGCAGCAGGATGAGCGCCAGTGGAGCACGGAAATGGAGCTGGATTTGCCGAGGCTGGGCGGCGTTCACGCGCGTCTGGTATTCGCCGCAAGCGGGTTGAGGCTGACATTGAATGCGGCGGATCAGGCAACTGTCGACCTGTTCAATCGTGCCTTGCCAAAGCTCAAGAATTCGCTTGCCGATGCCGGGATTGCATTGGCTGCAGCCGCAGTGGAAAAGTCGTGAAGCAGCCCCCGCTCTCACCGCAGCAAGTCGCCGTTGCGCTGACCTATGGCAAGAACCAGAAAGGGGCGCCAAAAGTGGTTGCCAAAGGGCGCGGCATGATCGCCCAGGCCATTATCGAGCGCGCCAGGCAAAACGGCGTTTATGTGCATGAATCGGAAGACCTGGTCGGGCTCTTGATGAAAGTCGAACTGGACCAGGAAATCCCTCCCCAACTTTATTTGGCTGTGGCCGAGTTGCTGGCCTGGCTATACCGGCTGGAGCATGCCGATGCCCCACGGTGAATTTGTTCTCCCCTCGAAATCAAAGCAATTGAAGATGAGTTGAGTTAGAAGTCATACGCAGATAGTCGAAGACCAGTCTTGTATTTCGATTCAACTGCTGCATTTTCTGAGAGATGCTGTCCTTGCCATCG
>JACREB010000083.1 GCA_016218475.1 Nitrosomonadales bacterium
GACATGAAGACCGAAGTGACCGCATGGGAGCGAGATCGAAACAACCGCTCGAAGAAGATTAACTGGCAGTTTACAACTGCGGATGCTCGGATAAAGCTGACGCGCCTTTATCCGAAATTATAAAAGTTACATGGTACTAGTTGAGGGCGCAACCTGACTTGCCTGACGCCGAATGTAAAGCTAAGGGGCGGCGCGCTTTTGCGCCGTCCCTCTTGAGCGACAGGTTTGGCTATCTATACTTGAGAAACTCATCAAGTGCGAGACCGATGTCTTTGGCAATTTGACGGAGCAAGATTGGGGAGATATCTCGGCCTTGATGGAACGGAACCGTTGTGCAGCGGCCTGTAGTGTCGCGAAATTGTTTGTGTGATCCGCGCTGGCGAACTTCGGTGAAGCCGAGCTTGATGAGAATGGCGATAACCTCATTGGGTTTGAGGACGGGGATATTACCCATGACTCAAGCGACGGCGACGTTTTGAACCCCGACAAACTCTGACTCCAGCACAGGTTCGCCATCTTCCAGAAGCATTGTAATGACATCGTGCAGGTTGTGATTAACCTCATCCAGCGTTTCCCCCTGAGTGTGGGCGCCGGGAAATCCGGGGACAAAACCAACGAATAGGCCAGTTTGTGGACACCGTTCAATTACCGCTGAATAGACTTTCATGACAGGCTCCAAAATGTACAGGTTGCGTAATTATCATTCTATGCCCTGCAATAAGCAACTGGCGACGCCTACGGGCACACGGTCAAGCTGATGGTGCCGCAGTTCGTGAAGCCCTATGTCAAAACGAACAAGAACGACATGGCGGATGCCGAAGCGATTTGCGAAGCGGTGGCCAGGCCGAACATGCGGTTTGTCGCGAAGAAAACCGTCGAGCAACAAGCGATCCTGTCGGTGCATCGCGCACGTCAGGGATTCGTGAGGGCCAGAACCGCGCAGGGCAACCGGATACGGGGCCTGCTCTCCGAGTTCGGCATCGTGATACCGAAGGGCATCGGCCAGATCATGAAGCGGGTGCCGGAGATACTGGAGGATGGCGAAAACGGGTTGCCCGGCACGATGCGCAACCTGATCGAACGGCTGGCGGAGAACCTGAAAGAGATGGACCGTCAGGCCAAAGAACTGTAAGCGCAAATACAACTGTGGCACCGCGAAAACGAAGCGAGCCGCAAGCTGGCAGAGATACCGGGGGTGGGGCCGATCACGGCGAGCGCGATTGTGGCGACAGTGGGCGATGCGCGCGAATTCAAAAATGGCCGCCAGCTGGCGGCGTGGCTCGGTTTGGTACCCAAACAAAGCTCCAGCGGCGGCAAACAGACCTTGCTGGGCATCAGCAAGCGCGGCGACACCTACCTGCACACCCTGATGATTCACGGTGCGCGAGCGGTGATCCGCTTTGCCGAGAAAAAAGCGGAACCGGAAAGCTGGATGAGAAAGCTGATGGCCAGGCGGAACAAGAACGTGGCGGCGGTCGCCTCGGCGAACAAAAATGCCCGGATCGTCTGGGCGCTGCTGGCAAAAGACAGAATATTCCGGCCCGATTATGTTCCGTCAGCCAAGGCTGTCGGAGCATAATCGGGCCGGTCGAGTAAAACCCGAAACAACAACGAGCAAAGGAGTGCCACCGCAGATTGCGCGGGCAATCATGAAATGATGGCGAGACAGGTCAGACCGTGAGTGAGATAGTCCGATAGTTCCACAGGGCATAAAGCCCGATAACGTGATAGTGACCTCATTCAGCGAATTCCATCAGGGATAGAGGCGAGGGCCTCACCGAAAATCCGGATGTATGGCTGCAATCTTTACCCGCTCTCAAAATCATCGAATGAAAATGCTTGGCAAAAGTGGGCGTCCATGTATGGAGCTAAGGGGCTGCGCGCTTTTGCGCAGTCCCGCTTGAGCGCAGGGTTAGGTTTCTTCACCGAACTTTACTTAGCCGTTCGGCCATCCGGGTTTGCCAACCTGCCCCTGTTGCCTTCCAGCGTTCGATTACGTCAACCGGTAATCGCAGGGAAATCAACTTGCGTGGATTTGGCGAAAGTGGCCTTCCACCTTTATTTATCTTTGCGCGCGCAAGCATTTCTTCGGTAAGTTCCGGTAGGTCTTCATACTCCTCTTTCTTCAAAGTGTGGGCATCGACCCGATCCATGTCAGACTTTAAGGAGTGGCGCGATGCGTTTTTGTTCGCGTTCATTGGCTTTCCTCATACTGAAAACGTGGCGATCCGCGCCACGCGGTGTGTAGCCTACAACGATCATCCGCCCTTCTAATCTTACTGTGTCACATAGCGCTGAAGGGCGCATTGCGGCGTTAAAATCGGGCTCAAAATGCTCATTTACGCTATGTAAACTCCGCTTTTTCACCCGATTTTGCCTTGCACTGCATCCCTTGATCGCTATGTGACACA
>JACREB010000084.1 GCA_016218475.1 Nitrosomonadales bacterium
CCGATTTTGCCTTGCACTGCATCCCTTGATCGCTTTGTGACACAGTAAGATTATGGAGTTCCGGTTAATCTGCGGACAACTTTTTCTAGGTTGATTGGCTATTCAGGCCTAATAACGCTTCTACTGCAGCGGCGTCGGCATGCGTCTCCGGTTTGCGGCTACCATTGAAACGTGCATTTTCCGGGAGCAGTATGAGGTGGGTTTTTATGCCGGATCCGCCAGTCAATGTGTAACTCGGCACCGTTTCATCGCGCCCGCCAAAGTGAACTTTCCATTCGCCATCTTCAAAAGCGAAGTTGTGTTTGATCAAAAATAACAGCACAGACTTTTCATTATCGCTAAACAGCATCAGGTTGATGTCCGATTGTTCACCCGCCGTGCCGCTTAATACCGAGCCTGTCAGGTAAGGGTGGAACTCAACCAGCAGGCGCATGGTGGCCAGTGCATCTTCACGTAGCCGACGCAGGGTTTCCTGATGGGTTTTCTGTTGGAACAACTGGCGGAAACTGCGCAGCGCGGCGTCTATTTCCTCATTGCTGGGTAGATGGCGTGTATCGCCCGCGCCCAATTGTCTGGCGGCCTTGCGTTTGGCGTACGCATGATCGGTGATGCCGTCTTCGGCCATCAATTTGGCGGCCTGATGTGCCAATTGTTCACGCATCAGGTCGCGTTTGCAAACATGTTTCCCGGATGCGGGCTCTTTGGTCATAGTGTGCAGTTGGTCAGAGGAGTTGGTCTTTGATGGTGTCTGCCGGTTTAATCCCCTCAGTGGTGCCGGGCGCAGGTGCAACTTGCTCGGGCGGCACATTCTCCAGATAGAAATACTCGACCAGGCGTCCATTCTTATCAAGGTACCCTTCCTCGTTGATGCGCAGTGCGACCATGCCGTCCGGCATGGCGTATGCAGCCTGCGGCACATCTTCGAGCGCTTTTTCCATGTAACTCATCCATATCGGCAAGGCTGCACCGCCGCCGGTTTCCTTGTCACCCAGGCTGCGCGGCTGGTCGAAACCCATCCAGGCGATGCCGACCAAGGTTGGCTGGAAACCGCAGAACCAGGCGTCAACCGAATCGCTGGTGGTGCCGGTTTTTCCGGCCAGATCCTGTCTGCCAAGCTGCATGGCTTTGACAGCGGTACCGTATTTTACAACGTCCTGCATCATGCTGACCATGGTGAAGGCATTGCGCGGATCGATGACCCGGTCTGCATCCTCGCCCGCCATGGTTGGTCTGGTTTCGCTCAAGATATTACCCCGCGCATCTTCGATGCGCTGGATGAAGTAAGGTGTGACGCGAAAACCACCGTTGGCGAATATCGAGTAACCGGCCAGCAACTGCAACGAAGTGGCGGAACCGGCTCCCAGAGCCATGGTCAAATAAGGCGGGTTTTTGGCGGCATCAAAACCGAACTTGGTGATGTAGTCCTGCGCATATTGCGGCGTGATGGATTGCAGGATACGGATCGAAACCATATTTTTCGATTTGGTCAGGGCTTGGCGCATTCTCATCGGCCCTTCAAATTTTTCATCGTAGTTCTTCGGTTGCCAGGGTTCGCTGCCGGTTTGCTCGGCATCGAACATCAGGGGCGCGTCATTGATTACCGTGGCGGGCGTTAAACCTTTTTCCAGCGCGGCGGAATAAATGAACGGCTTCAGGCTCGAACCCGGCTGCCGCCACGCCTGCGTGACACGATTAAACTGGTTGTGGGTGAAGTTGAAACCGCCGATTAGCGCATGGATGGCGCCATCGCGGGGATCTGCGGAAACAAAGGCCGCCTCCACTTTCGGAAGCTGGCTTATCTGCCAAATGCCCTTTTCATCCTTTTGCAGCCGTATGATCGAGCCGCTGATAATTCGTTGGTTCAATGCAACCTTGTTGCCCAGGGCACGTTGCACAAACTGCAATGCGTCGCCGCTGACTTCGGCAATTTCCCCGCCCTTGCAATAGGCGCGGATCAGGCCAGGCGATGCCGCCAGCACCACGGCAGGAATCAAATCGCCGTTGTCGGCGATATCCTGCAGCGCTTCTTCAAGGTAGTCTTCGTTGCCGCCTTTTTTCAAGTCGACAAAACCTTCAGGCCCACGATAGCCGTGGCGACGGTCATATTCCAGCGCACCCTTGCGGACAGATTGATAAGCGGCAAGCTGCTCCTTTTGCCGGATAGTGGTGTAAACCTTGAAGCCTTGCGTGTACGTGTCCTCTTGATATTTTTCATAAACCGCCTGCCGGACCATTTCCGAGATATAGTCCGACTTGACCCCGAATTCCTGATTCCCGTGTTTGACCACGATGGGCTGTTGTTGCGCGAGTTGCAGTTGCTCGTCATTGATAAAATTCAGTTCATGCATGCGGCGCAAGACATAAAATTGGCGCAATTTTGCACGCTTCGGATTGACTACCGGGTTATAGGAGGAGGGCGCCTTGGGCAAACCGGCGAGCATGGCAGCTTCGGCAACAGTAACCTGGCTGAGCGGTTTGCCCAAGTAGATTTGGGCCGCCGCCGCAAAGCCATAAGCGCGCTGGCCAAGGTAAATCTGGTTGCAATAAAGTTGCAGGATTTCGTCCTTGCTCAAGTTGCGCTCGATCTTGAAAGCGAGCAATGTTTCGTTGAATTTGCGCATCATGGTTTTCTCCTTGGACAGGAAAAAATTGCGCGCGACCTGCATGGTGATGGTGCTGGCTCCCTGCTTTGCGCCGCCTGCGGTAAAATTGAAAATCGCCGCGCGCAATACCCCCGTATAGTCAACACCGCCATGCTGGTAGAATCTGTCATCCTCGGCGGCAAGAATGGCTTTTTTCATCATATCCGGCACTTCGGAGATTTTGACAAGCGCGCGCCGTTCTTCACCAAATTCGCTGAGCAGCACCCCCTCCGCGCTGTAAACGCGCAACGGGATTTTGGGGCGGTATTCGGTAAGCGCTTCCAGCGACGGCAAGGCCGGATAAGCCAGCATAACCGCCAAGCCAAGCAATATTGCCGGCAGTGAAAACAGGGTCAGCGTGACAAGAACGGGTAGAATCCAGCGACGGGAAGACATGTGAAGTTGCTCAAAAATAGGTAATGGCGATAGGGTGCGCGGAATTATATCGGCTCTGTAGCTACAAATGACCCATTAGAAATAGCTTTACAGAATTTATAGTTATTGCTAGGATTTAATCCACTTTATACGGAAAAGCTCGAAATGGCCTATGAGTAAAGTGAATTTTAACATTCCGCTGGACTTTTTGCAGGCAAAGACTCCACCCATGATAGGCGTGGATATAAGCTCATCTTCAGTCAAGATGGTCGAGTTGAGTGAGATGCCCAAAAAAGGCGGGATTATCGTAGAACGCTACGTGATCGAACCTCTTCCGAAAGACGCCATCAGCGACGGCAACATCAATAATCTGGAAGCTGTTTCGGAGAGCATTGAGCGTGCATGGAAACGGCTGGGTAGCCGCATCAAGAATGTCAGCCTCGCGCTTCCCGCCGCGGCGGTCATTACCAAAAAAATCCTGCTACCCGCCGGTATGCGCGAGGAGGATCTGGAAAATCAAGTCGAATCCGAAGCCAATCAATATATTCCGTTTGCTTTGGAAGAAGTCAATTTGGACTTTCAGGTAATCGGCCCGGCCCCGAACGATCCGGAGGAGGTCGAGGTGTTGCTGGCCGCATCCCGCAAGGGAAATGTTGAAGATCGTGTTGCCGCGGTACAAGGTGCGGGCTTGAGGGCGTTGGTTATCGATGTCGAACCCTATGCGGCCGAGACGGCTTTTGAGCATATCCGCGCCCAGCTGCCTGACGGCGCGGTGGACAAGTGTGTCGCGCTGGTCGATATTGGCGCAAGCGTGATGAACGTCAATGTGTTGCGCAATGGCCAATCGATATATTCGAGGGATCAACAGGTCGGCGGTAGCCAATTGACGCAGCAAATTCAGGGAACGTTCGGTTTGTCTGCCGAAGAGGCGGAATCGGCCAAGCGCAGCGGTGGATTGCCGGATAACTACGAGAGCGATGTCTTGTCGCCTTTCCGCGAAAACGTGGTGATGGAAATAGCACGCGCCTTGCAATTCTTTTTTACATCGACACAATACGATGAGGTGGATTATATCGTGCTCGCCGGCGGATGCGCGGTATTGCCCGGCCTGGACGATGCGGTGGCAACACGTACCCAGGTGAGTACCATGGTGGCAAACCCGTTCGCGCTGATGACGCTGTCGAGCCGCATCAAACCGCGCCAGCTGCAAACTGACGCGCCTTCTTTGATTGTCGCATGCGGCTTGGCGATGAGGAGGTTTGACCCGTCATGATGCGCGTAAATTTATTGCCGCACCGCGCCGAAAAACGCCGTGCCCGGCAGATCCAATTTGCGGCACTGAGTATAATTTCAGTGGTGCTGGGCGCATTGTTGGTGGGGTTTGTTCACGGTTATTTCAGCAACCGGATATCCTATCAGGAAAGACGCAACGAATACCTGAAACAGGAAACTGCGAAACTGGACAAGCAAATTGCGGAAATCAAGAAACTGCGCGAAGAAACGCAATCCTTGCTGGAACGCAAAAACGTTGTCGAAAACCTGCAAAGCACGCGTTCCGATGTGGTGCATCTGCTGGATCAGATGTTGCGCATCCTGCCGGAAGGCGTTTATCTCAAAACCCTCAGGCAAACAGGCACCAAGATCAATATATCCGGCTATGCGCAGACCAATGCGCGCATCTCGACATTGATGCGCGCCATTGAAAATTCCCCTTGGCTCAGCTCGCCCTCCTTGGGGGTAATACAGGCATCAAGCGCAAACGGCGCACGCGTGAGCGAGTTCACGCTGACATTCAATTTGCTGTCTCAAAATAAAGATGCGGCCACAGGAACACCGGCCAAACCCGCTGGCGCAAAGGGTTGAATGCCATGATGAAATTAGACGACCTGAAAAATCTGAACCCCAAGAACCCCGGCTCCTGGCCATGGGCGGCAAAGATTATTACCTTTTCTGCCCTGTTTCTTCTTGTGGTGCTGGCCGGCGCATGGTTTGACTGGCAAACCCAGTGGGAGGATTTGCAAAAAATCGAAAAGGAGGAGGCCTCGCTCAAGGAAACTTTTCTGGCAAAGAAAAAAGAAGCGATCAACCTGGATCTGATCAAGAAACAATTGGAGGAAACAAAAGAGTCCTTCGGCGCACTGCTCAAGCAATTGCCCAGCAAGTCCGAGATGGATGCGCTACTGACAGACATCAACCAAGCCGGGCTGGGGCGCGGTTTGCAGTTTGAACTGTTCCGCCCCGGCGCAGAAAAAGTAACCGGCTCGTTTGCCGAACTGCCAATCACGATCAAGGTTACGGGCAATTATGATGACATCGGCAAGTTTTCCAGCGATATCGCAATGCTGCCGCGTATCGTCACACTCAACGACATAGCGATAAATCCTCTTGGCGCGAGTACTGGCGGCGCAACCGGGCTGACCATGGACGCTACCGCGAAAACTTTCCGCTATCTGGATCAAGAAGAGGCTTCTTCCCAGAAGAAGGCTGACAAGCCGCTGGTAAAACCGGCTCCAGCCCCGGCGAAATCGGGTGGACACGGGGGAGGCGCTTAATGAAATCAATTCATCTCGCACTCATTTCGTTATTGCTGGCCGGTTGTGTCGGCGAGGAGTTCCAGGATTTGCGCGATTTCGTCAAGGATTCCGGGAAGGATATGCGCGGAAAAATTCCGCCTCCCCCGGAAGTCAAGCCGTATGAACCCTTTGCCTATAACAACGAGACGAATTTGTCCGACCCGTTCAAGATGCGCAAGCCAAAATTGAGCTCCGACAGCCGTGCCGGAATTAACCAGCCGGATCTCGATCGCCCGAAAGAAGCCCTGGAAGAGTTCCCGCTCGAAAATATCAGAATGGTCGGTTATCTTTACCAGAAGAAGGTTGGTTATGCGGTGGTCCGCGCCCCTGACGGAAAGTTGCATCGGGTTAAAACCGGCAACTATATCGGCATGAACTTCGGCCTGATAAAGGAAGTGACCGACACGGAAGTGATCATTAAAGAGATGGTGCAAGACAGTACCGGTGACTGGTCCGAGCGCATGAGCAGCCTGAAACTGGTTGAATGACGCATGCACTTGTCGCGCAGCGCAGCAGTGCGTAGGAAAAACAGCTTCACATTTTTGATTCCGGTTCGCCCGGTTTTAGTGTCTTACCGGTTAAGTCTTTACATTTCTTGACAAGACTTATATGTTTTTAAATTAAAAACAATAGGTTAGCGCATTATAAATTTCGAGCGCAAAACCACCTTTTTGGTTCCGGCTCGCCCGGCTTAGGAGTAAGACAATGAGACAACTTAATATCGTGGTTAGATTGATGGGCATACTCGTCGCGCTTGGCATGTTGTGCGCGCAAGCACAGGCCGATTCGCAGAATAGCATCACCGCCCTGAATATCAGCAGCGCCGGTAACGGAAAAACCGTCATCAAGGTCGAACTGGCACAGCCACTGGCCAATTTACCGGCAGGATTTACCATCAACACTCCGCCGCGCATCGCGTTTGACTTCCCGAATACCTCCAACGGTTTGGGCAAATCTGTCCAGGACTTCAATGAAGGGGATTTGCGCAGCGCCAATATTGTCCAGGCCGGAAACCGTACCCGTTTGGTGGTTAATCTTAATCAGATGCTCGCCTACGACACCAGGATCGACGGCAGCAGTGTACTGATCACCTTGCAAGGCAAAACCGCAGGTATCGTCACAGCCAGTGAAGCCTCGCGTTTTGCCGAGGCCAAACCCGGCGCGCAAAAACACTCTCTGCGCGACATTGATTTTCGTCGCGGCAAAAATGGCGAAGGCCGCGTTCAGGTTGACCTTTCCGATTCCGGGATTGGCATAGACATCCGCCAGCAGGGCACGACGCTGATTGTCGATTTCCTTAAAACCAGCCTGCCGCGCAATCTGCAGCGCAAACTGGATGTAATCGATTTTGCAACACCCGTGCAAGGCGTCGACACCTTTGCGCAGGGAGATAACGTGCGTATGGTGATCGAACCCAAGGGGCAGTGGGAACATGCCGCCTACCAGACCGACAACAAGTTCATCGTCGAAGTGAAGCCGGTGGCTGAGGATCCAGGCAAGCTGACAAAAGGCACCCAAGCCGGCTATGCGGGCGAAAAATTGACGCTCAATTTCCAGAAAATCGATGTTCGCGAAGCGTTGAATGTGATTGCCGACTTTACCGAGCTGAACATGGTGATCAGCGATACGGTGAGCGGCAACCTCACTCTGCGCCTGAAGGATGTGCCGTGGGATCAGGCGCTGGATATCATCCTGCAGAGCCGCGGGTTGGACATGCGCAAGAACGGCAACGTGATCCAGGTCGCGCCCCGTGACGAAATCGCCGCAAAGGAGAAAATCAGCCTTGCCGCGCGTCAGGAAATCTCCGAACTGGAGGAGTTGCGCACCGAGAGTTTTATGCTCAGCTATCAGTCGGCAGATGCGATGATCGCCTTGCTGACCAACGCGAAGCAGCCCGTCCTGTCGAAACGCGGGAGCGCCGTAGCCGATAACCGCACCGGCACGATATTCATTCAGGATACGCCCTCGCGCCTGGAAGAAGTGCGCAAAATGATCAAGCAAATCGACGTTCCTGTGCGCCAGGTATTGATTGAGGCACGCTTCGTTTCGGCAACGGATGATTTTACGCACAACTTGGGAGCCAAATTAGGTTATACCGGAGAAGCGGTAGCTGCGGGTGCAGGATTTTCCGTGGGTGGAAACACACCGACCGCAACGCGCGCCACTGTCACAAGTGCTGGCAGTAATATAAATTTGCCTGTCACCTCCATCGCGGCACTTTCCATATTCAATCCTGCAGCAACACAGCTGCTGAAGCTGGAACTGGCCGCATCGGAAATTGACAGCACCACCAAAAATATTGCCAGCCCGCGCGTGGTGACCAAGGATAAAGTTGCCGCCAACATTGCGTCCGGCACGCAAATTCCTTATCAACAGGCATCCAGCAGCGGGGCTACAACGACGGCCTTTATAGCGGCCACGCTAAGCCTTTCTGTGACCCCGCAAATTACGCCGGATGACCATATCAACATGCAAGTGACCGCTACCCAGGATACCCCCGGCGCCAATCTTGGCGGTGGCAGCACACCGAGCATCAACACTAAAAAGGTAACCACTGAGGTGATGGTTGAAAACGGCGGCACGGTCGTCATTGGCGGTGTATTTACCCAGGATATCTCCGATGCCATCAATAAAATTCCAGTATTAGGGGATGTGCCTGTTGTCGGCTGGCTGTTCAAGAGTAAAGTCAATAGTGATAAAAAAACGGAGTTGCTGATTTTCATTACACCTAAAATCGTACAGGACGCACTCAATCTGCGTTGATTTTTTGAAACCTGATCAGACAAAAGCCCGGCCAAGCCCGGGCTTTTGTTTTTATCGTTTACAATATGCTGCATGCAAAGCAACCAAACAAACAGCCAGCCGGAAAGCTGCCGCAAATTTTCTTCGGGCAACCTGATTCTGGTAGGCATGATGGGATCGGGCAAGACTACAATGGGCCGCACACTGGCCAGGCATCTGCGCAAGACCTTTGTGGACAGCGACGAAGAGGTGCAGAAACGCACCGGCGTGACGATTCCCCACATATTTGATATCGAGGGCGAGGCCGGCTTCCGCCAGCGCGAAAGCACGGTCATTCACGACATTCTTAAGTACGGCAGCATGGTTCTCGCAACCGGCGGCGGCGCGGTGCTGGCGGAGCAAAACCGCGCAATGTTGCGGCGGAACGGCATCGTGATCTACCTGAGAGCGGGCGTGCATGATTTATGGCAGCGCACCAAGCATGACCGCAACCGCCCGCTGCTGCAAACGGCCGACCCGCACACCAGATTAAAGGAGCTGCTCCAGCAGCGCGACCCCTTGTACCAGCAGGTTGCGGATATCGTCGTTCAAAGCGGCAGGCAAAGCGCACATTCGCTGATGTTGCACTTGGTGGAGGAAATAGAGAAGTTCAGAAAAATATGTACAACTAAAAAATTATGCAAACACTGACAGTACAATTGGGGGAGCGCAGCTATCCGATACATATCGGCAGCGGATTGCTCGGCCAAGCGGAATTATTGCAACCCGCTTTGCCGCGCAAACGGGCGGCCATTGTCACCGATACGACGGTTGCACCGCTGTATCTTGAAAAACTCCGGCAAACCTTGCGGGGCATTGATGTCATCGCCATACCGATCATCCTGCCGGATGGCGAGGAATACAAAAACTCCGTTACGCTCAACCTGATTTACGACGCGTTGCTGACCAACCGCTGCGAACGGACAACGCCGCTGATTGCGCTCGGCGGCGGCGTGATCGGCGACATGGCCGGCTACGCCGCCGCGACCTATCTGCGCGGCGTGCCGTTCATCCAGATACCGACCACGCTGCTCGCTCAGGTAGACTCCTCGGTTGGCGGCAAGACCGGCATCAACCATCCGCTCGGCAAGAATATGATCGGCGCGTTTTACCAGCCGCAACTGGTGCTGGCCGATATTGATACGCTGAACACCCTCCCGGACAACGAGCTTTCGGCAGGCATCGCGGAGGTCATCAAATACGGTCTCATCCGCGACCTGCCATTTTTCGAATGGCTGGAGCAAAACATGGGCAAACTGCTGGCGCGCGACACGGAAGCATTGCAATATGCCATTGCGCGCAGTTGCCTGAACAAGGCCGAGGTCGTCGCGGCGGACGAGCGTGAAAGCGGCGAGCGCGCCCTGCTGAATCTGGGGCATACCTTCGGGCACGCCATCGAGTCGGGCATGGGCTATGGCAACTGGCTGCATGGCGAGGGCGTGGCGGCAGGCACTATCATGGCGGCGGATTTATCGCAGCGCCTGGGCTGGATCGGCGCGCAGGATGTGGCGCGCATCTGTGGCCTATTCGAACGCGCTGGGCTACCCACCGTTGCCCCTGATCTGGGCGCGGAAAAATATCTCGAATTGATGGGGCTGGACAAGAAAGTGGAAGGCGGCAAGATACGCTTCGTGCTGCTCAGGGAAATCGGGCGAGCCGTGGTTTGCGGCGATGTGCCGGAAATGTTGCTGCAGCAGACGCTGGAGGCGTGCTGCGGGAGGGTTGATGGCTGAGCTTGCGCCATACGCCGTCACCGAAGCCAACTCGCGTGGTCGGAAAATTTCGGAAACCGCGCCGAAAGGCCGCAGCGAATTTCAGCGTGACCGGGATCGCATCATCCATTCCGGTGCGTTTCGCCGCCTCGAATACAAAACCCAGGTATTCGTAAACCACGAAGGCGACCTGTTCCGCACACGCCTGACCCACAGCATCGAAGTGGCGCAAATCGCCCGCTCCATCGCGCGTCGCCTGCGCCTGAACGAAGACCTCGCCGAAGCGATTTCCCTTGCGCATGATCTCGGGCATACCCCGTTCGGCCATGCCGGGCAGGACGCGCTGAATGTCTGCATGAAAGCGTATGGCGGTTTCGAGCATAATCTGCAATCGTTGCGCGTGGTGGATATGCTCGAAGAGCGTTACGCGGATTTCGACGGCCTGAACTTGTGTTTCGAAACGCGCGAGGGCATCCTCAAGCATTGCTCGGCGGATAACGCCGCGCTGCTTGGCGAACTGGGCGAGCGCTTCCTGCATGACCGCAGCCCCTCGCTGGAAGCCCAGATTTCCAATCTTGCCGATGAGATCGCCTACAACAATCACGACGTGGACGACGGCCTGCGTTCCGGCCTGATCGCGCTCGAACAACTCACCGCCGTACCGCTGGTGGCGACACATTTGCATACAGTGCGCCGCGCCTATCCAAACCTGCCCGAGCGGCGCGTGGTGCATGAAACCGTGCGGCGCATGATCGACACGCTGGTATCGGATCTGATTCAGCAGAGCGAGCGCAACATCTGCGCAGGAAATTTAGCCGGGATTGAGGATGTGCGCAATGCACCCGCATTGATCGCATTCAGCGCGGAAATAAACGAACAGCAACGCGCGCTGAAAAAATTCTTGCGCACCAATTTATATCGCCATTATCTCGTGATGCGCATGAGCACCAAGGCGCAACGCATCATCGGTGACTTGTTTGGCGTCTTCATGGCGGATAGCCGCCTGTTGCCGCCACAGCTTCAGTCGGCGAATGTGCAGACCGAACCGGATCGCGCCCGCGCAGTTGCCGATTACATTGCCGGGATGACCGATCGCTATGCCATCCGCGAACATCGCCGAATATTCGCGGTGGAAGAGATGCCGGTTAGTTTTTAGAGACTCCCCGCAGCATGGTAGGGTGGGCATGTTGCATCTGCCCACGCGGAATGGTTGATAATTTTATCAGAACGGTGGGCACAAAAAACGTGCCCACCCTACGCTTTACACAGCCCGGTCAAATAACGCGTCCAGTCAAAACAAGGTCCCGGATCTGTTTTGCGTTGCGGGGCAATATCGCTGTGTCCGGCAATGCCGCGTATTGGGTAGGCTTCGCGCAAAGCCAGAGTCAAATCTCCAAGCACGGCATATTGCATATCGGTAAACGGCATGGTATCGCCGCCCTCCAGTTCAATGCCGAGTGAAAAATCATTGCAGCGAGGCCGGCCTTGCCAGCAGGATTCTCCCGCGTGCCATGCGCGCTTCGAACAAGGGACAAACTGAATAATCCGCCCGTCGCGGCGCACAAAGAAGTGCGCAGAAACCTTCAGCCCGGAAATGGTTGCGTAATACGGATGCGCCGCCGCATCCAGAGTGTTGGTGAATAACCGCTGCACGCCATCGCCGCCAAACTCTCCCGGCGGCAGACTGATGTTGTGTATCACCGATAGCTCGATTGCGCCTGCCGGGCGGTCGTCGCAGTTCGGCGACGAAATGTATTCACCGCCAACAAGCAACCCTTGCGCGTCAATCCGCATCGTCCGCGCCAGCCGGGCCTTTGATACCCAGCCGCTCCATCCGGTAGCGCATGGTGCGGAATGTCAGCCCAAGCAACTTTGCGGCTGCCGTGCGGTTGAATCCGGTTTGCTCCAGCGCTTCCAGCAGAGCCTGTTTTTCGATACGGTCAAGGTATTCCGGCAGCGGGTATTTGCTGCTGAGAGACGCATTGCCAGGCTGGTTATGTTCCACGGGCACCAGCAATAAATCCTTTTCTCCGATCACGCCTTCCAGACACAGCGCCAACGCTCTTTCGATAATATTTTCCAGTTCGCGCACGTTGCCCGGAAAGCTGTAGCCTTGCAGCGCATGCAATGCATCCTCTGAAAAATGCACCTCTGCACTGCCGCGTAAGCGTTCCAGAATACGCTGCGCAAATTCCGGTATATCCTCGCGCATTTCGCGCAATGCGGGCATCAGGATCGGGATCACGCTAAGCCGGTAATAAAGATCCTGGCGGAATTTGCCTTGCCGCACGCATTCGGCCAGATCGTGGTGCGTCGCGCTGATGATGCGCACATCCACCGCTTCTTCATTGGTAGCGCCAATTTTGCGCACGCGCTTCTCCTGTATAGCACGCAACAACTTGACCTGCATACCCAGCGGCAGATCGGCCACCTCGTCGAGAAACAAGGTCCCTCCGTGTGCTGCCTGAAAAAACCCGTCCCGATCCTTGTCCGCCCCGGTGAATGCACCTTTTTTATAGCCAAAAAATTCATTTTCCATCAGGTTGGCCGGGATTGCCCCGCAGTTCACCGCGATAAACGGCTGATCTTGCCGCGCACCGCTTTGCACAATGAGCCGTGCCGCCAGCTCCTTGCCGCTGCCCGATTCGCCGCTGATATGAACCGGCGCCTGGCTGCGCGCCACGCGCTTTATAAGGTCGCGCACTTTCTGCATCGCAGGCGAATGGCCGAGCAGCATCTTGTCGCCTGACGGGCCCGGCTGTGGCAGCTTCAGCGCGGACTTCACCAAGGCGCGCAACTGGTCCAGCGAAACCGGTTTGGCCAGATAATCGAATGCGCCCGCCTTGAGCGCGGTTATGGCATTTTCCATGTTGCCGTGCGCGGTAATCACCGCCACCGGCACATCCAGATTGTTTTGCACGATATGCTGCACCACTTGCAAACCATCACCGTCATGCATCCGCATATCCGTCAGACACAGGTCATAGCGGCGCACCGCCAGCTTGGCCAGCGCCTCGCGCACATTGTTCGCCCTGTCTGCCTCCAGACCCATCTTGCGCAATGCCAGTTCCAATAATTCCAGGATGTCCGGCTCATCATCCACCAGCAGCACCGTGGCGCTTTTTGTACGATGGTCACCCGCCATGCTTATGATCCCCCGTCATTTCCATGCAGCACTCCGAATGTTATACGGAAGCATGCGCCTGCCGGCTCATTCTCTGCTTGCCCTTCTCGCACATGATATTCCAGCGACGCGTCATTTGCCTCGCACAATTCTTTAGCGATATACAGACCCAAACCGGTGCCGTCGGACGCGGTGGTGAAGAATGGCTCGAACAATCTGCCCCGGTATTCGGCGGAGACACCCGGCCCGCCATCTTGCACGTCAATCACCGTACGCTCATCCAATATACTCATCGTCAATATCAGGCTACCATGCAACCTGCGGCTAAAGCGCAGTGCATTGCTGCACAAATTCCACAGCACCTGACGCAAGTGGCCACGATCAAAGGAAACCTCGGCGTCCGGTATTCCCGCCAATATCATCACATCCGGCTCAAGCCGCTCCGCCAACTTGATCTCTTCCACAAAAGCGCGCAACATTGCATCCAGTTCAAATACTTCGGGCTGCGCACGGTCGCGCCTGTTCAGTTGCATCACGTCTTGAACAATGCGGTTGATGCGCTGCGTGTTGTCCAGAACGATTTGCAGCAACCGCTGCTGCTTGGCATCGCCATGTTCTTCTTGCAACAGCTCTGCCGCATAGCTGATCGCCGACAATGGATTGCGCACTTCATGCGCGATACTGGCGGTCAAACGACCCAGCGCAGCCAGCTTGATCTGTTGGGCCTCCGCCCGCACCCGCTGCATGTCTTCCATGAAAATCACCACGCCGTTTGCAGCGTCGCGCTCAATTGCAACAAAGCGCAATCTTGCATGCACCCCTACATCCAGTTGCAAGCTGTCCTGGTTCGCGGCGCCGGTTTGCTTCCACAACGCATATTGCCCGAATAGCAATGGAAAATTCTGCGCCAGCGAACTTCCTGATATCGCACTGTGGCGCAGCAGGCGCGCCGCACTCGGGTTCATCTGCTTGATCACGCCCTGCTCATCCACCACCAGCACGCCGTCCTGCATGTCGCGCATCACCAGGCGGTTTGCCTCGGACAAACTGGCCAAATCATGGCCGCGGCGTTGCGCCAGTTCCTGGCTGTCCACGGCGTATTTCGCCAGCGTATGCGCCAGCCAGGCCACCGCAAAATAAGATATGCACAGCAAGCCGACCTGAACGTACTGCGCCACATCAGCATCGCCGTAAAGAACAGCATATGAATGCTCCAGCAACGCGGCAATACTGGCCAGCGCGGCAAAAAACAGGGTGATTTTGCCACGACTGATAATCCCTGCGGCCGCCAGCGAAACTAGCAGCAGCAAGCCGATACTGCTCTGTATTCCACCGCTGGCATAGGAAAGCAGCGATATGCATGCAATGTCGCTGCCCACCTGGCCTGCCAGGTTCCATGTGAACCGCGGCCAGCGCAGCCGCAACGGAATAAATGAAATTGCCGCCGCCGCCGCATACACCAGGCTTGAAATGAAGAATAACGTCCAGTTGCGCGCGCCCAGCGATAATGAAGGGCCAAATGTGACTGCAAGAAACACAAACAAACAGGCTAATGTCAACCGGTACAGGTTGAAATAACTCAGGGAACGCCAATAGTCAACAGGGAGAGGCCCCACAACGATTCTATCGGTTACGGTAAGCATCGCGATGTTCCGCGCCGCAAAAAAAATGATCTCCGGCTTGAAGGCTCTCGCCTTTTGGCAAATGTACGCCGCAATGCGCGCAACGCACCATATCTTCGGCAATCTTTTTATCTTTCTGGGGTATATTCTTCCGATAAACCCCGATCAGCAAATAAATTACAGCAGCAATCGCAATCAACAATAACAAACGACTCATTTGAGCGCACTCCCAGCAATAACCAGACGGATGAAGACATATGCTTCACGCCCCGATTAATTCCATTTTTATTTCAAAAAGTAAAATAATCCGCAGGTCGGGCAAGGTTAACAATTGCCTTTCTCGTTTGTCCTTTCTCCCGCTTGCGGGAGAGAGTTAGAGAGAGGGAATGCACTTGCCCGACAGCCCTTCGACAGGCTCAGGACAGGCTTGATCCGGCGGGCCGCCTCGGCAGGCTCGGGACAGGCATAGCCCGACCTGCAAAATGCACGTTTGAAACATTTTCGTGCGCTTCATCATTTCGACACGACTACACGGTTCTTGCCGGTTTTCTTGGCCTCATACATTGCCTTGTCGGCGCGGCCGATAACATCTTCCTGTGATTCTTCGGGAGCGCGTTGCGCCACCCCTGCACTGAAGGTCACCAGGACGCGGTCGTTTTCATGCAGAAAAAATTTCTTGGTCAACTCGCGCTGCAGGCGCTCCACGGTAGCAGCGGCTTCTTCGAGCCCTACTTCCGGCAGGACAATGACAAATTCTTCGCCGCCGTAGCGCGCTACCGAGTCACTGGGGCGCAAGGTTTCTTTAATGACGCCGCTCAAGTGGACCAGCGCCTGATCGCCCGCCTGATGCCCAAGCGTGTCGTTGAGACGCTTGAAATTGTCGATATCGAGCAACGCGACGCATAGCGGGTGGTGGCTGCGGTCGGCGCGGGTGGCTTCCCGTTCAAAGGCGGCATCCATGCCGCGCCGGTTGAGAGCGCCGGTAAGCTGGTCTTGCTGTACCAACTCGCTGACCTGGTTAAGTTCCTGCTCCAGATCCTTGATTTTGGCTTGCGCCTCCTCCACTTTTTTGCGCGTCCCGGCCAATTCTTCGTGAGAGCGTAGCGCGCTTGCTTGGATGATACGCGTATCCTGCATGATATCTTCCAACAGGTGGCTTAACTCGGTGATGTTGTTGGACTTGCCGATCTTTTTGCTATAACCCTCGATCTTCTGATGGTATTCGCCGGTGCTTTCGGTAATTTCCCCAAGCCGGTCAATAAAACTGGTCATCAGGCTTTTAAGGGTGGACTTGGCATCATTCAGGCTTTGCTTGAGCATTCCCTGCTTGATGACGGCATTGCGCAAGCTGCGCTCGGCGTCGGCGATGACGCGCCTGTCCATTGGCTTGTCGATGATATCTTGCAAAATGGCTATTTGCCCGAACAGCCAGTCCTCGTCTTCGACCATTTCGCCGATATTTTCCACCAACAGCCGCAACAAACGCATCAGTCCATCATGAATTCTGGCATTGTCTCCGGCATGCAATTCGACCTTTATCCAGAACTGGCGCAGTTGCTTTTCCAGCGCGGCAAACAGTTCGGGCGTTTTACTGCTGCGCGCCTGGCTGGCCAGATTCTGCACATGCTGCGCCAAGTCCGGCAGTGTGCTAAGTATGCTTTCCAGCGCTTGCGCCAGCAATTCCGATAGCCTGTCGAGCATTTCAGCATTACTGCCGGGGATACGATCAGAAGAAAGGGCGCTGGTCAATGTTGGCGCAGCCACGCCAAGCGTCGCAGGCTCTATCTCGATAGCGCCAATCGCAACCTGCTGCTCCTTCCACGACTTGATCAACCCGGCCAGCTTTTCAAACAATGCTTCCGGGTTTGCCGCAAACCGTGACAGAACATTTTCCAGCGCCTCTTTTTTGCGGGAAATGGTCAAACCTTTGTGGGTGGTTTCCAGTTGGCGCAGCAAATCGCGTATCAGGTCGGACCAGGACTGAACCGCATCGCTACCGCCCGCTTTAGGCAGAACTTTTTCAATTTCCTTGAGACATTGCCCCCAGTCTCCTGTTCCGATTACCTTTCTCAGCGCGCTGCTGACAGATGTGAATTTAGGCGTATTTTCAATCCGGTCTGCAATGCCGTGCAGAACTTTTTCAGCGCCGTCATTTTCTTCATCGGCAATGCCGCTGATTTCGCCATATATCCTGGCGTAGTTACCCGGCGTCGGCGGAGTCTTGCGGGACGCCAGCGTCTTGAGCGTCTCGCGCGCGAGATCGGATGGGCTTTGGTTCGGCTTACTCATGATTCAACAAATAATTTTCCTGTATGTTAATGCCTCCGGCAAAGCTTGATATTTTGCGCGTGCGCACTAATCTTACTGTGTCACATAGCGCTGAAGGGCGCATTGCGGCGTTAAAATCGGGCTCAAAATGCTCATTTACGCTATGTAAACTCCGCTTTTTCACCCGATTTTGCCTTGCACTGCATCCCTTGATCGCTATGTGACACA
>JACREB010000085.1 GCA_016218475.1 Nitrosomonadales bacterium
GGGTCAAGCAGGGATGGGCGGCTTGCCGTTGCCGCCCAACTCGCAAAAAGCGGAGTTTACATGTAGTAAATGAGCATTTTGAGCCTGATTTTAACGCCGCAATGCGCCCTTCAGCGCTTTGTGACACAGTAAGAATAAGAAGAGGTGCTATGAAAATCTGCCGGTTCATTTATCTATCGTTAGTCATTGCCCTGTCGTCGGCGAACTATGCCTATGCCAGGAGTGATATGCCCTGCTCTGGGAAAAATGAGACTTTGGAATGCCTTAAGGAGAACTTCTCGGATATATACGACGACCAGTATTACAAGTTCCTGATGATTATCGGCAAGGCTCAGGTAGCGGCCCTGAATTGCAACTCCAATGAAAAGACAGCGGCATATCTTGGCATAGTCTCAAAGATAGGAGACAACCTGGAAGTTGAGTATGGATTCAAGGACACTCTTGAGACCAGGTTCCTTAAGGAAAAAACCGTCTGTTTACTGGATGCCATCCTGCTTTCAGATGACAACGTGAAAGAAATTATCCTCGGGAAATACCTGGCGAAGCCGCGTTACATAAAAAAGAAAGAAGTGGACGCCATACTTTCCAGATACATGGAACAGGAAAAGTATAAAGAGATGCTAAAACGCTACAGCGGAAAGTGATTTTTCCAATATTTCTGCGGCGGCATTACTGCGATGAGTGAAAACACGACCTGCATTTATCCTACAAAAAGCAGTTGTCCGCAGATTACGCAGATTTCCGCAGATTAAACAAAAAATTGCCCCCGTTTAGCGTACTCACCTTTTGGGTGATGCTGTCATCACTGATAACTGCATGAAAATCTGCGTTAATCTGCGTAATCTGCGGATCGAACTGCCGTTTTTAGGTTTATCCGGCAAACGTGTCAAACTGCCTGCCCCGCCGCACAGCCGGACGCCCACGCCCACTGGAAGTTATAGCCGCCCAACTGCCCGGTCACATCCACCACTTCGCCGATGAAATACAGGCCGGGCACATCGTTGCATTCCATGGTCTTCGACGACAGCGCGCGCGTGTCGACCCCGCCGCAGGTCACTTCCGCCTTGGTGTAACCCAATGTGCCGCTTGGGGTGATCTGCCAATCATGCAGTTGCGCGGCGATTTGCTTGCGCTGTTTATCGTTGTATTGGTTGAGCGGCTTGTTCTCGATTTGCTTATGTTCGGCCAACTGCGCGCACCACGCTTCGGCGAAACTTTTGGGGAACCATTGCGCCAGGTAATTGCCGAGCAATTTTTTGCTGTTTTTTTGTTCGTCCAGCAGGGTCGCCATATCGCAATCCGGCAACAGGTTGATATGCAACGGCTGTCCATGTTGCCAATAGGATGAGATTTGCAGTATCGCCGGGCCGCTCAGGCCGCGATGGGTCACCAGCACATTTTCGCGGAACGACCGTTTGCCGACGGTGACGACCGCATCGAATGAAACGCCTGTCAGATCGGCGTAGGGCTTCCAGTAGACCGGCGCGAAACTCAATGGCACCAGCCCCGGTTTGAGCTTGGCGATAGGGATGCCGAATTGCCCGGCGACGTGATAGCCGAACGGCGTCGCGCCGGTATTGGGGATAGACAGACCGCCGGTGGCGATCACCAGCGACTTCGCTTCAAACTCGCCGCGTGAGGTGGCGACATGGAATTTCTTTTTCCTTTTGATTTCCCAGATCTCGCAGCTCATGAAGCGTTTTACGCCCGCCGCATCGCACTCTCCGCGCAGCATCGAGACAATCACTTCCGATTCGTCATCGCAGAACAATTGCCCGAGCGTTTTTTCGTGATAGCCGATGCTGTGCTTTTGCAGCAACGCGATGAAATCCTGCGGCGTGTAGCGCGCCAGCGCCGAACGGCAAAAATTCGGGTTGGCGGAAATATAATTCTCCGGCCCGGTGTCGAGGTTGGTGAAGTTGCAATGTCCGCCGCCGGAGATGCGGATTTTCTCAGCAAGTTTTCTGGCATGGTCGAGCAACACCACGGAACGCCCGCGCTGCCCGGCCTGCAAGGCGCACATCATGCCCGCCGCGCCGGAACCGATAATAATCACGTCTGTTTTCATATTTATTGTGTTGCGACTTTAAGCTGTATCGAATTAGCTTGTGGCATGTAGCTTGTAGCTGGTAGCTGACTTTGTCACGCTGCGCGCGATTTTTTTTGGCTACGAGCTACCCGCTACAGGCTGCAGGCTTTAGTACATTTCTCACAGTGTGCTGTCCAGTTTTTTCCACAAACACGCGCCCTTGCTGGCCTTGTCGATGTCGATCAATTGTTGCGCATGTTCGGCCAGTTCTTCCGCGCCTGGTTGCAGCACGCGCAGCTTGGGGCGCGATGCATCGGCGCTCAGCACAGCAGGCTGGCGCACCTTTGGCGCGCGGTCGTCGCCGAGCAGACTCTCCTGCCCGCGTGTCATGGCAAAATAAACTTCGGCGAGCAACTCGGTATCCAGCAGCGCGCCGTGCAGGCTGCGATGCGAGTTGTCGATCTCATAGCGGGAGCACAGCGCATTCAAACTGTTTTTCTTGCCCGGATGCATTTCGCGTGCGATCTTCAGCGTATCCATCACCGCGTTCTGCAACGGCGGCAGCCCGATCAATTCCAGCTCGTGATTGATAAAACTCATATCGAACGGGGCATTATGAATAACGAGCTCCGCGCCTTCGATGAACTCCATAAAGCCGGCCGCTATATCGGCAAACTTTGCCTCGTTCTGCAAACGCTCGTAGGTCAATCCATGCACCGCTACCGCCCCCGCCTCAATCTCCCGCTCGGGGTTGAGATAGCGGTGGAAGCGGCGCAGCGACAGCTTGCGCCCGTCCAGCTCGATCGCCGCCAGCTCGATGATGCGATGCCCCTGTTTGGGGTCAAGTCCGGTGGTTTCGGTATCTACTACGATTCGCCTCATATTTTTTGCCAATCTGTTTTTCGCATGGCGGGTTCTACCCGCCGCATTCCAAAAATGCCGGGTGTAGCCCGACCTACAACTTCCCCTGTATCAGTTCCACGCCACGGTTCGCCAATTCATCTGCACGTTCATTGCCGTCATGCCCGGCATGCCCCTTGACCCAGACCCATTCGATCTGGTGTTGCGCCGCCAGCGCATCCAGCCTGCGCCACAAATCCTCGTTCTTCACCGGCTTCTTGTCAGCCGTCTTCCAGCCGCGTTTTTTCCAACCCTCCAACCACTCGGTTATGCCTTGCAGCACATACTTCGAGTCGGTATGCAGCCTGACATGGCAATGCCGCTTCAACGCCTCCAGTGCGGAGATCGCCCCCATCAGCTCCATGCGGTTGTTGGTGGTATGCGCCTCGCCGCCGAGCAGCTCGCGCTCCTTGCCCTTGGTGCGCAGCAACGCGCCCCAGCCACCCACGCCGGGGTTGCCCTTGCATGCGCCGTCGGTAAAAATCTCCACCACATCTTTACTCATTCGTGTGCCCGGAAAAAAGTTTTTCGTAGCGGACCGGTCCCATTGCGCTGCGTAATCTTGTTGTTCAGTTTCGGCGAAACCGGCAACAGCCTTTTCACCAAGCCATTATTCCATTGCGGCTTGATCAGCCGCATCCCGTGTACGCGTTTGATCGCATGCAAAAAATACACCCCGCCGCTCACCGCCCACCAGCGGTCACCAGCCGCCTCCATAAAAGAGTAGCGCTCCAGCCATTTTATTTTATGGAACGGCGGCGCATACGCGGCAAAACGTCCGCCCGCCACCTCAAAACCCAGCAACGCCAGCCAATCCTTGAGGCGCGGCAAAGTAATGAAACGGCCATTCCACGGATAACATTCCTTGTTGCCAAGCGCACGGCGCATTCCCCAAAGGCTGCGCGGATTGAAGCCGCTGATGACCAGACTGCCTTCCGGCATCAACACCCGCTCCACCTCCCGCAGTATCTGGTGCGGGTTCTCGGAAAATTCGAGGATATGCGGTATCAATACCAGATCAAGGCTGGCGTTGGCGAACGGCAGTTCCGCACAACTCAGCCTCACGGCATTCCCCGCCTGATTGCCCGCGCTGAATCGCAGCGGCATCCGGCTGCTGCGCAGAAAATCATGCTCCGGCAACCCCAATTGCAACGCGTTGTAGCCGAATATATCGCTCACCGTGCGGTCGAAATACGCCTGCTCGCGCACCTGCACATATCCACCCTGCGGGGTAGCGAACCATTCGCTCAAACTTTGCGCAGTTAACTTACAATTCGGCATCGTCTATTTTCCAATTTGCTCCATGACCGACATTACTGCGATACCCGCGCTGCGGGACAACTACATCTGGGCGATCCACAACGGCCAATACGCTGCCGTGGTCGATCCCGGCGAGGCTTCGCCGGTGCTGGATTTCATCAATGAGAAAGACCTGCAATTAAATGCCATCCTGTGCACCCATCGCCACGCCGATCACATCGGCGGCGTCGCGAAATTGCGCGAAGTATACAACGTGCCGGTGTACGGGAGACAGCATCCCGGCAATCCGCACATCAGCCACGGCCTGCGCGAAGGCAACCATCTGAAACTCGACACTCTTGGCATCAATTTTGACATACTCGAAATCCCCGGCCACCTCGACGACCACCTCGCCTTTGTCGCCCCCGGCATTTTATTTTGCGGCGATGTGTTATTTGGCGCAGGATGCGGCAGGAACTTCGAGGGAACACCCGCGCAACTGCACCGCTCCCTGCAACGCCTCGCGCAACTGCCCGGCGACACCCGCGTGTACAGCGCGCATGAATACACCGCCGCAAACCTCCGTTTTGCGCTGGCCTGCGAACCGCATAATCAGGACATACTGCGGCGCATCGAACAAGTTGCACAGCAACGCGCAGAAAACCTGCCGACCATGCCCTCCAGCATCGCGCTTGAAAAAGACACCAACCCGTTCCTGCGCTGCACCCGGCCGGAACTCATCCGCACACTACAGCGGCAAGGCCTGTCAGATACAGACGAACTCAGCGTGTTTATTGCCTTGCGCGAATGGAGGAACCACTTTTAGATTGCGATGAATACCGTTCTGGTTTATCCTGCGCGCCCTTTCGGAGAGGTGGATGAGCGGTTTAAGTCGCACGCCTGGAAAGCGTGTTTGGGGTAATACCCCAACGGGGGTTCGAATCCCCCCCTCTCCGCCAAATTACAGGGCTCCGGGTAATTTCAATTACTCGGAGCTACTTCAAACTACCTAGAATTACCTAAAAAATCGACTATCAATGTCCCCGTTTTGTCCCCGACGAGTTTAGGTTCGTTTTTGTATGCGCACTATTGACAGTGTCAAATTACTGGCATAGTCTGCCAGTTACTTGATCTTAATCTGACCCCTGACGATGAACTGTTGGATCGCTGCGCAGAACACTTACAACACAGCCACGGACAAGTTCGACCGTGCTGTTTCTACGTGCGCTTTCTCATTATTTTTCTTTGCGCTGGCCGGCTTGATAACAGTCGTCGGGCTAGCGATTAATTTTGGTATTGCTGTCTCGCCTGTAATTCTACCGGCACTTATTTTGGTTGCTGCTGCGTTTTGGTTGCCTTGCTTCGTCTTGCAGGACAAAAAGGCAGAAATCCAGGAGTGGTTTAGAAAAAGGTTTCCCGCTTCCGTTACAGTTTTATCCTCCAACCTCGACGCATCCTTTAGGAACGTTACCCCCCCATCGGAGGACAGACCTCCGCGCTCCACTCCTCACGCTTAAATCCGATTTGGGCTTCTAGCAGTTTGTTGAATTTATCGGCTTTTCGGAATTACGAAAAATATCGACCTCTCAGAACGCGCTACAAACGATTTTTGGCATCTGGTTAAGGGTTAAAGCACCCCAAAAAACATTCATTTTTCGACGCGAACCGATAA